>NZ_ABOX02000010.1 GCF_000172555.1 Pedosphaera parvula Ellin514 | reverse complement strand
GAAGGACAGTTCGCTTTCCCCTATAGATTTATGATTTTTTCATTTGGCCAATCAGAACAGGAGCGCATGGAGATTGACGTTATTCGTTACGAGCGTCAGCCAACCGGGGAATATTCGGATGACAATTGGTTGGTTGTCGAAATCCGCGTTCGAGCGGGAGGGTTTCGAGGTGAAATCTCGGCGACCATCATTACCGCTGAACTATATGAATTTTTGTCAGAGCTTCGTCCTTTGTATGAAACCCTAAAGGGTGTTGCTGAATTAAAAATGATGGAGGAGCAATTAAGCTTGCGCCTGGTTGGTGACGGCAGAGGACAGATTGAACTTTGCGGTGAAGTCATGGACAAAGCAGGAGTGGGCAACCGTCTTAATTTCTCTTTGCACTTTGACCAGTCACAGTTAAACACCTCAATTCGGGAACTTGAAAGGGTCAAATCGCAGTTTCCAATCCGCGAAGAGCAAAAATAAGGCGTAACGACATTCGAGTATGACTTTTGGCGCACATTGCTCAACTTCCGGCGGGCCTCACATGGCGTTGAAACGGGCTGTCTCCATCACGGGGGAAATTTGCCAAATTTTCGTTAAAAACAATATGCAGTGGTTTGGCAAGCCTTATATGCCGGATGATTTGCGATTATATGCGAATGAAGTGGCGGCGAATAAACTTGCGAGCATTTTTGGGCATACAGGGTATTTGATTAATTTGGGAGCACAGGCTTCGGAGAATCGTGAGAAGTCGATCAAGTCGTTGGTTCAGGAAATCAACATGGCGACGGACTTGGGGCTGCCGTTTTTGGTGATGCATCCGGGGGCGCATTTGGGCACGGGTGAAGAGGCGGCGATTAAACAGATTGCGGCGGGTTTGGATGAAGCGTTTCAGGCGACGAAGCATTCACCGGTGCGGATTGCGCTGGAGAATACGGCGGGGCAGGGAACGTGTTTGGGGCATGAGATCAGGCACTTGGCGGAGATTTTTCAGAAGGTGAACCGGCCGGAGCGATTGGGCGTTTGTTTGGATACGGCGCACTTTTTCGAGGCGGGTTATGATTTGCGGACACCGAAAGGTTGGAATGCAGCGATTGGAGAGGTGGAGAATTTTATTGGGGTGAAGCAGGTGCTGGCGTTTCATTTGAATGATTCGAAGACGGACCTTGGTTCGCGGGTGGATCGGCATGCGGGGATTGGGGAGGGAAAGATCGGACGAGAGGCGTTTCGGCATATCGTGAATGATGAGCGGTTCAGGGATTTGCCGGGTTGTTTGGAGACGCCGAAATCTGCGGACATGCATGAGGATGTGGAAAATCTGGCAATTTTGCGGTCGTTGGTGAAACAATAGCGGCATGAACCGCCGCCGATTTCTTAAGTCCAGCCTGGCTGCTGGCTGCGTGCTGCAACTGGCACCACTCAGTTTTGGTGCTGACCAAAAGCCTGTTGATTCAGATAAGCTGATTCTTAGCGCTCCGTTGACCCACTCCGATTGGATGTTGAAGGCGGGAATTCCCTGGGGAATGGAGGGTGTGAAGCACATGCTGGACGCCTGCAAGGCGTGCGGGTGGTCGCGGGTATATTGGCGTGCTCTGGATGGTGGGCGATCGCTTTACAAGAGCAGCCTACTGCGTCCACAGGGCAAGTGGGACGAGGACAATTTCTGGAATCCAAAGAGCGAGGCGGACAAGGCGCTTTTGCAACGTTACACCCCAAGCATGACACCGGAGCAGCGCACGGCGTTGCGCAATAAATTCGAGGCATTGGATTATGCAAACTTCGATAGTTTGGGCACGGCGGTGGAGTATGGACATCAGATTGGATTGCAGATTCATGCCTGGGTATCGATCAACGAAGATGATCATGGTTGGGGGATTCAGAGTGAGTTTTCCAGGAAGCATCCGGAGTTTCGCTGGCGCAAGCGGAATGGCGCGGCGTATCATTCACAACTCAGCTTTGCCTTTCCTGAGGTGCAGAAATACAAACTGGCGATACTTAAGGAGTTGCTGGCGAATTATAAGATCGATGGAATTTTTCTCGATTGGATTCGCACGGGTGATGTGCGGGACAATTCGCAGACCGATGCGGATGGAGTGGCGGATAGCGGTTATGAGGAGCCGTTGGTGAAGCAATTCAAAAAGAAGTTCGGTGTGGACCCGCACGAGGTTTCCAATGGAGATGAGCGTTGGGTCAGGCTGAGAGCGGAACCACAAACTGAATTCATGCGGGCGGTGAGAAAATTGAAGTATTCCAACAACAGGCGGTTGCCCATCGCCGTGATGGTGGGGCATCCATGGCATTACCGTGGGGAGATGAACAAGATTGATGGGAATCTGCGGGGATTGTTGCTGGATGTTGCGACTTGGGCCAGGGAAGGGTTGATGAATTTTGTGGTTGCGGCGGGATATTATCGGGATGGAGGAACTGCGGAAATGGCTTACAAGGCTTTGCAAAAGGAAACCGACGGCAAGGTAAAGGTGTGGAGTTATGGCTGGGTGCCGCAGAGTGTGGCAGACTTTGAGCGTGACTTTGGCAACGCGAAGAGTTTGGGAGCCAAGCAGATATTATTTTGGGAAGCGGACTATATTGATGATCGCGCGCAACGTGCAGAGTTGGAAAAAGCGATGTCGCTACGGGCTGCATGGTGAAAATTTGGGGTGCAGACCCCATTGTTGATTTCCTCCTGAATCTATAAATTTCATACGCTTGCTAGTTATGGTGGTTAGTTAGGTTCGGGGCGGCTCTGAGTGGGGCCGCCCTTCCTTTTTGTACCGAAACTGTTGGTGGTTGGGCGAAGAGCATGGGTTGGAGTCTTGCGGGTGAGGATGCGCCAAACCTGGAAGGTTGGAGGGATTGCGCTGTCCTGTTCCGCTTCGGATGGCGGGGGTTGAAAAGTTGGCATCGTGGGCCGAAGCGGGTCCGTTATTTTTGCTTGTAGCTATAAACATTTCGGTCCTACGGACCTCTGGAGTTTGGCCCCTACTAGATAGAGCCCGGATAATGTTTGAGGTTGGTTGACTTGGTTCTAGTTTGATGACTAGGTTTACCATGAGTCATCCAACCAAAGTTCAATTGATCGAGCGCCAGACCAGCCACCAGTGGTACATCAACTTTCCCGCCGCCATTGCCCAGGCCATGGACTTCTCCAAGGGTGAGCAGGTCCAGTGGACGATTGCCGACAAGGGCCACCTGATCCTCTCCCGGGAGGCGGTGCCTCCGGATCCGATTGATTTAAAAAAAACGCCACCCTCCTCCCCGAAATCGAAGCGCTCATAGCCAGCTTTGCCCCGGCCTGCTTCTCGCCCCAGGCCTGGGCCCGGGCCCGGCGCCATTTGCTCTCGCACCTGGTCTGTTTCGGGCGGCACACCATCACGGGACTGTTGCGCCTGCAGGACCGCACGCAGGCGGACTGGACGGCCGATTACCGGCTCTATGCCGAGGCGCACTTTGAAACCGACCGGCTCTTTGGCGCCATCCGCGCCCAGGTCCAGGAGCAGTTGGCACCCGACGCGCCCCTGATGGTGGCCATGGATGATTCGCTCCTGCGCAAAACCGGCCACAAGGTTTACGGGGGGCGCCACCTGCGCGATCCCCTGAGCCCGGCCTTTCATGTGAACTTTGTGCGCGGCTTGCGGATCCTGCAGATCTCGGCCGCGGTGCCGGCCGCCGGAGGGACCGCACGCCTGATCCCGATCGATTTCCAGCACGCCGCCCTGCCGCCCAAGCCGCGCAGGAACGCCCCTGCTTCCGCCCATGAGGCTTACGAGCAGGAGCGGGCAAAAAAGAACCTCAACCTGGTGGGCCGGGAACGCCTGGCCTTTCTCCGGCAGCAAATGGACCAAAGTGGGGCCTCCCACCGCAGGCTGATGGTCAGCCTGGATGGGCGCTTCACCAACTCCACCGTGCTCAAGGGGGTGCCGGAGCGGACGACCCTGATTGGCCGCGTGCGCAAGGACTCGGTGTTTTTCCATCCGCCAGAGGAGCAGCCCGGCCACGGACGCAAGCGCAAGTATGGCCCGCGCTGCCCCACGCCCGAGGAACTGCTCAAGGATGAAGCGGTGCCGTGGCAACCGGTGGAGGCCCAGGCCGGGCGCCACCCCTTTGAAGTCAAAACCCTGGCCCCGGTTTATACGCAGATGGACCGGGCGCAAAAGCCCCTGCGCCTGGTGGTGGTCAAGCCGGTGCGCTACCACCTGACCAAAACCAAAACCGACCGCCGCAAGCCCGCCTTTTTCCTCTGCACAGACCCGGACCTGCCCCTGGAGAAAGTTCTCCAATATGACCTCTGGCGCTGGGACATCGAGGTCAACTTCCGGGATGAGAAAACGATCCTGGGGGTGGGCCAGGCACAGGTGCGCACCGAAGCCTCCAACCAGAACGCGCCGGCACTGGCGGTGGCGGCCTATGCGGTTCTGCTCCTGGCGGCACTCAAGGCGTATGGCATGGAAGGCAAGCCGGAGAGCTTTCAAAGTCCCCGCTGGGACAAACGCAAGGCCAAGCGGCGCGCGAGCACCAATGACCTGAGGAACCAGCTCCGCTATGAACTCTGGGCCTCGGCAGTGCGCCCCCATTTTCAGCCACTCTCCTCCCGACCATCTCCAGAGCAGAACGGCAGAAAATACGATCTGCCACTCCAATCAGCCCTCTTCTCCTCCATCAGATGAAGAAAGGGGGGCCAAACTCCAGCGGTCCTACGGACCTTCGGAGATTGCGGGTTGGGTTGGAGTGCGTCTGGAGAGTTTGATTTACAAGGGGTGGTTAACTGTTTTGCGAAAGGAGAAAGGGAGCACGGTTCGCGATGATTGGTTCAATTGGCTCCCTGGCGCAGGTTGCCGTCGTGGACGTTCTTAACCGGGAGGGATCAGTTGTATCGGGAGTTGCCAAGCAGTTTTGCAGCTTGCGTAGATACTAATGGCTGAAGCCGCGGTGTTAATGATAGAACCTCAACTCAAATTAACAAAGTTATATGCGACAGCCTTGTTCCTGAAGGAAAGCTTGATTATCCAATAGGGAGGGGACATGGTTTTTGTCCGAACAAATTATGGCTATGGAACTGCACGGGAAAAATATTATTGGTGGCAAGATATCTGCCATGGGGAAGGAGACTTTTACCGGGGTTAATGCTTCGACGGGTGAAAATCTGCAACCGACGTTTCACCAAGCCACCCAGGCGGAAGTGAATGAGGCGCTGGCAACGGCAGCCAAGGCTTTTGAAGACTACCGCAGGTTGCCGGCGGAAAAGATTGCGAGTTTTTTGGAGCGCATTGCGGAAGAGATCATGAAGTTGGGGGATGAGTTGATCCAACGCGCCAGCCAGGAGACAGCACTGCCCGAAGCGCGGCTCATTGGTGAGCGGGCGCGAACGGTGGGGCAGATGAAGATGTTCGCGGAGGTGGTGCGTGAAGGATCGTGGGTGGAGGCATCGATTGACAAGGCCTTGCCGGATCGAAAGCCGCTGCCAAAGCCTGATCTGAGAAGAATGTTGATTCCGCTAGGGCCGGTGATTGTATTTGGCGCGAGTAATTTTCCGTTGGCTTATTCGGTGGCAGGGGGAGATACGGCGTCGGCATTGGCGTCAGGAAACCCTGTGATCGTGAAGGCGCATCCCGCGCATCCGGGCACGTCGGAGATGGTGGCGCGAGCCATTGTGGCCGCGGCAGAAGCCACGGGGATGCCGGCGGGAGTATTCTCGATGGTGCATGGATTGAGCTACGAGATTAGTCTCGAGTTGGTGAAGCATCCGGCGGCGAAGGCGGTGGGTTTTACCGGTTCATTAAGTGGAGGACGCGCGTTATTCAATGCGGCGGCGGCACGGCCAGAGCCAATACCTGTATATGCGGAGATGGGCAGCACCAACCCAGTGTTTGTTCTGCCGGGAGCTTTGAAGAAAAGCGGGGTGACGATCGCGGAAGGATTGGTGCAATCCGTAACGGTGGGTGTGGGACAATTCTGCACCAATCCGGGATTGGTGTTTGGCTTGCGAGATGAGCAGCTCAAATTGTTTGCTGAAAAGTTGGGAGAGTTGGCGTCGACGGTTACTCCGGGCACCATGCTGCATAAAGGCATTTTGGAAAAGTTTCAAAAGGGCAGTGAAAAGGTGACGCAGACGGCGCACGTGAGGGTGCTGGGGGAATCGGCAACGGAACAGGATGGGCGGGCGAGTGCGATGGTATTTGCGACAGACGCGAAGAGTTTTTTGAGCCAGGAAGTTTTGCGCGAAGAATTGTTTGGGCCATCCACGCTGCTGGTGGAGAGCGATTCGGTTGAGCAAATGGAAGAAGTGGCGCGAAACATGCCGGGGCAGCTCACCGCGACCGTTCATGGGACGGAAGTAGATTTGACACAATATGGCAACTTGATTGCCATCCTGCAGCAAAAGGTGGGGCGGTTGGTGTTCAATGGTTTTCCAACCGGCGTGGAAGTTTGTCCCTCGATGCAACATGGCGGACCGTATCCGGCGACCACGGACGTGCGGTCTACGTCGGTGGGAACGCAGGCGATCAAGAGATTTGCACGGCCCATTTGTTTTCAAAATTTTCCTGAAGTCGCGTTGCCCGTAGAGTTGAAAAATAAGAATGTGCGGAATATGTGGCGGCTAATCGATAATCAATGGACGAAAGCGGACGTTTAAGCATGGAACCAGAAATACCGATTGAATCATTCAAAATATTTGCGACGGGGCTGGATCATCCCGAGTGCCTGGCGTTTGATCGTCAGGGTTTTTTATGGGCGGGAGGTGAAGCGGGGCAGATTTATCGCATTGATCCCGAGGGCAAGTTGACGACAGTTGCGAACTTGGGGGCCTTCTGCGGCGGCCTGGCATTTTCTCTTTTGGATGTGTTGTTCGTTTGTTGTCCAGCATTGGGAGTGGTGAAGGTGGACGGTTCCGGTGAGGTGAGTGTTTTTGCGACGCATGCCGGTGAGCACAAGATGATCTGTCCCAATTACGGTGTTTTCGATTCAGCTGGAAATTATTACGTGACCGATTCAGGGAACTGGAGAAAGAACAACGGTTACTTGCTGCGATTTACTCCGGATGGCAAGGGGCGGGTGATCGGAGGACCGTTTGGCTATGCGAACGGGCTGGCGTTGAGCGTGGATGAAAATTTTTTGTTCATGGTGGAGAGCAATACAAATCGAGTGCTGCGATTCGAGTTGAAGCCGGATGGCTTGGCAGGAGAGCCGGAGGTTTATGCGGAGGAGTGCGGACGGTTTCCGGATGGGTTGACGTTGGATGCAGAAGGGAATCTTTACGTATCGTGTTATGCGTCTGATGATATTCATCGCATCACGCCCATGCGGGAAAAGACGCTGTTTGCGTGGGATCCATTTGCGATTTTGCTGGGCAGTCCGACGAACATGGCTTTTGGCGGACCGGACTTCGATGTGTTGTACGTGGCGAATCTGGCTCGGACGACGATCACACGAGTGCCAATGGGAAGGCAGGGTCAGTTGTTGGCGAATCAACGGGTGAAAACAAAGCTTAGACCCCGGCCGAGTCCGATTTAACCTACGAAAAAGCAGTTAACCACGAATGGACACGAATAAACACGAATAGGAATTGCTGAAAGAGATGTGTCACACCGCACCCGCCACGTTTCGGATGTAAGGTGTGCGATTTGAATGGATATGAGATTAAAAGGGAAAGTGGCGATTGTTACAGGTGCGGCTCATGGGATTGGGCGGGGCATTGCGGAAGTTTTTGCGGAGGAAGGGGCGGCGGTGTTCATGGTGGATTTGGATGCAGGTGCGGGGGAAGCCTTCGCGGCGGAGTTACGACATAAGGGACAGGATGTAACTTTCATGCGCGCGGATGTTTCGTCGCCAGCAGAGGTGGCTCGTGTGGTTGAGATGGCGGGAACTCCCGATAAAGGGATTGATGTGCTCTGCAATAATGCAGCCTACATTGGACAGTGGCACAATGCTTTGGAGGCGACGGAGGAGGAGTGGCAGAAAAGTCTCTCGGTGACTTTGATGGGGACGCAATATTTTACGAAGGAAGTGCTGCCGTTCATGGTCAGGCAAAAAGGCGGGTCGATCATTAATATCAGTTCCGTGCAGGGAATGGTGGGAGGACGGAACTCGGTGGCGTATACGACGGTGAAGTCGGGGTTATTGGGGCTAACGCGAAATGTGGCTTATGATTTTGGTCCGCATAATATCCGGGTGAACGTGATTTGTCCGGGGGCGATTACGACGAGGATTTCGCCACCGGTTGGCAGTGAGCTTTACGAGAGGCAAATCAGCAAAACGTTTTTGGGTCGCGTGGGACAGCCACGTGAGGTGGGCAAGGCGGCGTTGTTCCTGGCATCGGATGAATCTTCCTACATTACTGGGGCTGTGATTCCGGTGGACGGGGGATGGACGGCGATGTAGCTGGTTCAGGACCAGGTTCCCTGTCGCCGAGCACATCTTCAATGTAGAGCTTTTTGATCAAAACCATGATGACGGCGAGCATGGGGGTGGCGAGCAGCACGCCCATGAAGCCAAAGAGCGAGCCGAACAATACCATGGCAATGAGGGTTAAGACTGGCGGCAATTCGGCGGCTTTTTTCTGAACGATGGGGATGAGCAGGTGGCTTTCCAGGAATTGCAGCGCAACGAAGAGAAGCAGGACGTAGAGAGCTTTCGTTGGGCTCATCAGGAAAGCGAGCAGGACGGAAATGGTTCCAGCAATGAAAGGTCCGACAAGAGGAATGAAGTCCAGGAAGCCGGTGAGGAAGCCGAGAATACCAGCAAGTGGCACGCCGACGAAGTGCAATCCAATGCCGGTGACCAGTCCGATAATGGTCATGGAGACGAGTTGGCCAATAATCCAGCGTTGCAATAACGATCCAACGTCTCCCAGCACTTCCCGGGCACGAGGCCGTTTATTGACCGGGAAAAGTTTGATAAATCCATTGATGTGAAGACGGGCATTCATCGCGAGGTAAAGACCGATGAAAATAATCAGGAAAAAGCCGGTAATGGCAGTGAAGGTAACGCTGAAGATTCCTTTTGCCTGCCCGAGGATGGTTCTTGCCCGAGGGAGAATATCGTCGGACGTTATTGGTTCGATCAGTTTTTGTCCCCACGGATATTGCGCCAGGTGATGGCGGATTTTGTCGATGGCAGTTGGGATTTGATTGGAAAGCTCATTGAACTGCTCCGAAATAGGGCCGGCCATGAGCCAACCCGCTCCGCCCAGCAGCAGGATGAGCAAGGTGATTACCAGAATTAGAGATGGGATTTTTCCGAGCCGGGTATGTTCCTGGATCCAATTGCTGAGAGTGCGCAGGAAAATGGCGAGAAGAATGCCGGTGAATAGCAGCAGGAGAATGTCGGCCCCGAACCAGATGAGAAGCAAAATAATGGCTGTCCCCAGAACACAGGAAATCACGATCCAGACGCGATGAGTAAATTCGCCGCGGCTTGAGTATGGGACAGAAGGCTTGTTTGTTTGTTGCTCGGGCATGGCCGGTTACCTTGATCCAACTTGAAACTGTGGCATAATCGTCCAAAGTTATAAAAACTCAAGGTAGGGGTTGTTTTGACAGCACTGAGGGGAACGCTAGGATATGGGCAGCGAAAATACCATGAGCGATCCCAATGGCGACCCGAATGTTTGGATGGAGCAGATTAGTCCCACGAAGGTGGCGATTTGGCGGGAGTATATCAGCCACCTTCGTTATCTCAGTGATGAGGTGTGGAAGGGGATGAAACTATTTCTCACGATCAACGGATTTGTTTTAATTCTTATATTTGTGACTGCCGGAGAAAGTTCCAGGTTAGTGGCCGCGGTTCTAAGTATCCTTGGCATTCTGTTAACTCTGACGGCGAGATATATATTGAAACGGAACCGCGTTTATTACCTGCAGATGCTGATGAAGAAGACGTTGCTGGAGAAGGAACTGGGTTTTTATGACGTGAAGTTTGCAGGCACGGAGGTGGATTTGGCTTTGCCGTGGAGGTTGGGGCCGCAAGCAATAGCATTGATTCAGGAAAATCCCGATAAATGGGTGGAGGTGCAGATTCGTGGACCGGGCACGATAGTACGATGGCTGTTTGTGATTTATGAGGTGTTGATGGGACTTTATGGTTTGATTCTGGTGGCGGTACTGGTTTCGGTACTTTCGAAGATGTGAGCGCGGGAGTTTTTGACAGTCCCAGCGAAATGTTTAGGATGGAGCCATGTCAGTAACGCGTCGCAAAATAAAACTTACCTACGTTAACACCGGTGAATCGGTCATCGCGGAGATGCTGGATGACGAGGCACCGAATGTGTGCAAGCACATCTGGGAAAATTTGCCGATTGAGGGAAAGACCATTCACGGGATGTATTCCGGCGCAGAGGTGTTTGTGATGCTGGATAATCCCCAGCCGATGCCGGCGGAAAACATGGCGCAATTGCCGCTGCCGGGAGAGTTGCTATTCTTTTACGACGGCAGTAGTGGAGTGGCGGGAGCGAAGAAGCCGGTGGCAGAATTGGTATTGGTTTATGGACGTGGGGTGGTGTTGCGGGCGCATGAAGGTGTGCCGACGCATTGCAGTTTGTTCGCGCGCATTCCTGGTGATTGGAAATATGATTGGGTGGATTTTGCGAAGGCGTGTCGGCGATCAAGATGGGAAGGACCGCAGGTGTTGAGAGTGGAACGGGCGGATTAGGATTGTCAGGTGGTTGAAGGATTTGGATTTGTGGGTTTGGTCCGCTGGTTGGTGGGAACGATTGGAGATGCTCGCTGAGCTCGCGCCGACGGAGTCGGCAAAGTGTAGGTGATTAAAAAGCGTTTACCTGGGCCTCAGCGCTATCGCGCTTCAGTCCAGGCTGTAACATGGCCAGGCTTTCAGCCCTTAAGGCCAACTAACAGACGCGGTATTTTTCCACTGTCTTTTCGTTGAGTTCGACGCCGAGGCCGGGTTTGGAATTTGGTTGGGCTTTGCCCGCTACGATGGGAAGCGGTTCCACCAGCATATCGTCTTCGTAGAACATGGGGCCGATGATGTCGCAAGGATAGGATTCGGCGTCAATGGCGTGAGTAGCAATGGCGAGGTGAATCATGGCGGCACTGCCGATACCCAGTTCAAGGTTGCTGCCGACGGTGCATTTTAATCCGACAGATTCGGCGAACTGAGCGATTTTGCGTGCGGGGCCGATACCGCCAGCTTTGCCAACATAGATGGAGAAAACATCCGCAGCCTGCAGGTGGGCCAGAGTCATGGCGTCCTGGAGTGAGTAAATGCTTTCGTCGGCGATGATGGGAACCTTGAGTTGCTTGCGCAGTTCCGGGAGATACAACAAGTCTTCGGGCGGAATGGGTTGTTCGGCGAAGTAGATGGAAGAGGCGTATAGTCGTTCAATTGTCGAAGCCGCAACTTCCCGGGACCAGCCGCCATTGGCGTCCACTCCGAGTTTTATTTGTGAACCGATGGCTGCGCGAACGGCGGCGACGCGGGCCACATCCTTGTCGGGTTCGATGCCGACTTTTACCTTCATGGCTTTGAAGCCTTGAGCGACGGCCCAGCGGGCGATGTCGGCGGCTTTGTCGGGTTCCTGTCCGGAGACGGACCATTTGGTGGGGATGAATTCGCGCACTGTGCCGCCGAGAAGTTCGTAAACCGGTTTGCCAGCGGCTTTGCCAGCGATGTCCCAGAGAGCCATTTCGATTCCGGATTTGGTGAAGAAATTTCCGGCGACACCGAGGCGGAATTTGGCCGTCAGAGATTCGATTTGCCTTGGGTCTTCACCTTCGAGCAATGGGGCTAGATAAGTTTTGATGAAATGGGCGGCGGAAACCTGGTCTTCGCCGCTCCAGCGCGGGGTGCAGGAAACTTCACCGAGACCGGTGATGCCGGCATCGGTATGCACCTTGACCAGCAGAAAAGGGGAGACCACGTGGGAACCACCGCGACCGCTGCGGATGGCAAACTCAGGTTTGATGGGAACCTTGATGGGGATGGTTTCGATGCTGGTGATCTTCATGGTGCAATGTCACTTCTTTTCCACGAGCGAATGCAGAGATTGGATGATTTCGCGTTGCAAGGATTCGGCGGCGCTCTGACCGAATGGAGAGTTTTCGACTTCGTAGCCACCTTTGGGCCACTCTTCAGCCGTGGCCATATAGGCCATGCGACCATTGGTGTAGCCGGACATGAAGGTGATGGGAAAAGGAGAATGTTTTTTTACATACATCCCGATTTCGCAGAAGGGCTCAATATTGCAGCCGACGAAGGCGATATCGCCGAAGCGGATTATATGCGTGCGAACGCCAGCGTTGGTTTTGCCGCCGAAATCATCAGCCATGCGGAGTTGGATATCGGCGCGGCGGGCCATGTAGATGGCTTCGGTAATGGCGGGTTCATCATTCCGTGCACGCGCAGCAGTCAGCTTGTCCTTCCAAAATTGCAGCTTCTCGGTGGCAGGTTTCTTTTCCGGCAAGCCTTCGCGCAGAGGGACGGGGACTTCGCAGTCGAGGACTTGCACAGGAGTGCCAGCAATGGTTGCGAACTGTTCATTATACATTCCAAGTGGAGCGCCTGACGGGATTATTTCCTTGAAGGATTCGCCTGAGGGAACGTGGTTCAAGCCGAGGGCGATTTTGGCGACTTCGTGGCCGAGGACGGCGCCGAGTTTGCGGTAAAGTTTGGGATCACCTTGAAATCCCTGGACGGGGCCCTGGTCGCCAGCGGCGCCTTGGAGGAAGAGGCAATGTCCGCCGACGGCTTCCTCGACGACGCGCTTCATGGCACCGGGATAATCGGGTGTGATGAGGCGATTGGGCGGGCCCATGATGGTGGGGTGGCAGGCGTAATTGACCAGAGTGGCAACGGGAGTGCTGTCGAGTTCGTCCAGCTTCACGACGACGACTTCGTGGTCGCATGGGCCGCTACGATTCTTGCCGAGGAACAGGTCACCTTTGGGAGAGGTGGCGCGGCGGTTTACATTGATATGGCATTCACCGCGACCGGAGCGCACCGTCACTTCCTGGAGATTGGCGATGGCTTCGACGGCGGCTTCGGCGCACCAGCGGTAAAGGTTTTCAAACCAGGGTTCCACCATTTCAAAACCTTTTTCGATCCAACTCTTGTAAGGAACGGGGCCGGAATGGGTGTGTGTGGCGGAAGCACGGATGTTTTGAACAGGAAGGCCGGTGGCTTGGCTAACCGTAGCGCGGATGCGGTCGGCGACCTGGTTCGTGAGAATTTGGATATCGATATCCAGGAAGAGCGCGGTTGTGGTGTTATCCGAGAGAGCGAGGGCGGTTACCCAGAGATCCATGTCGATGCCTTCGGCCTGCTCATGTTTTTGAGCGCCCCAGCCGCCGTGGGCGATGTTGGGGGGAGGGTTCGTGCAACGGCGGCCAGTGCCGGCTAGTAAAGGTTGTGGTTGCGAACTCATTGTGAAATGGTATTTAGCTTTACCAAGGATGACAGAAACGGTGCCAGAGAAAGAATCCGTAAATGGATAATACGATAGCGACAAAGAGCAGCCACCAGATCCGCCAATCCTTCAGACCACGATACTGCTGCTGTTCTTCTGGCGGAAGCGTTAGGAATGATTTGTTCCAAATGATGCCCTTGATCTGCTCTTCCGGAGGTGGCGTGGTCACGAGCGAAGTGATGGTCATCGTGAGCATGCAGAAAAACCAGGCGCAGAGGGCGCGATGATTGTAGGTATTGTAATCTCCCAAAAGCGCAAATTGAGTCAGCACCCAGGTGAAGACAAAACCCAAAATAATCGTGATGACTGCGGCCGTGGCCGTGGCGCGTTTCCACAGAATGCCGAGCGTGAAGACCACGGCAAATGGAGGCGCAATGTAGAAGAAGACGGTTTGGATTTTTTCGAAGAGCGGAGTGGTGGTTCGTGTGTAACCAATCGCGATCCAAATGCTGGCGATCAAAACCAGCGTGCCGCTCCAACGGCCGAAGCGGACTTGTTGAGCGTCGGTTACGTCGCGATTGAACAGGCGCTTATAAAGGTCGATGGTGATGATGGTGGAAGCGGAGTTAAGCACGGTGGCCACGTGACCCATCAAGGCGGCGGCCATGCCAGCGAGCAAAAGTCCTTTCAAGCCGGTGGGGAGCAGTTCCTTTACCAGAACCAGATAGGCTTGGTCTGGGTGTGGGAGATTGGGGAACATTTTGAACGCGATGATTCCGGGCACGATGAAGAAGAACGGCATGATGATGTGCAAGAAGCCGGCGCAAACCACGCCGACGCGGGCGTGCCATTCGTTTTTGGCGGCCAGGATGCGTTGCACCATGTGCTGGCTTGTGCAGCTATACCAGATTCCGACTGAGAGAAAGCCGGTAAACAAGCCGGTGGCGGGGAAAGGTTTGTGCGTGATGGGCTTGAACACTTGGAAATGCTCAGGGTTTTGTTGGATGAAGGAGGTGAGGTCACCGGCGCGTCGCAGGGCGAGAATAGGCACCAGAAATCCGGCGATGAGCAAAATCACCATTTGCATCAGGTCGGTCCAGGCGGCGGATTTTAGCCCGCCATAAATTGTATAGACGCCAGTAGTGACGGCGAAGAAAATGATGTAAACAACCACCGGAGAGATTGGGTTGCCGAAAAGGGTGGTGTGAGGCATGAATTTGGCCAGATTGTCACCGAAGAAACTATCGAGCATGATGCCACCGGAATAGAGAGCTCCGGCATTGATGGCGGCGACGAAGCCGATGATGGAGGCGATGGCGAAGATGTAGCGGCAGGCAGGGTTGTAGCGGCGTTCGAGAAATTCAGGCATCGTGGTGACGCCGGTTCGAACGTAGTAGGGGAGGAAAATCAGAATCAGCAGGCTATAAATTATCCAGGCATTCCAATCGCCTGCGGCGAGAACGATGCCATGCTTGTAGGCGCCGCCGACGTTGGAGATGAATTGTTCGCTGCTGATGTCGGCCGCGACCATGGAGGCGCCGATGACAAACCAGGGGATGGTTTTGTTGCCGAGGAAGTAACCTTGAGCAGTATTCTTCCCTTTGCGCGCCACCCAGAAACCGAGTGCCATGGTGGCTACCATGTAAACGGCGAAGATAATGAGATCGAGTAGATGAAGGTGGACCTGATCCATGGTGCTTCCGTTATGAATGAGGTCTGTACATTATGCGTCAGTGTTTAGGGTGCGGCCGAAAATATGGCAAGAAGAATGGTGTGAAAGCTGGGTAAATGAGGTAAGAAACGTAGCTTTAATAAGGAAGTTCAACCACGGATGGACACCAAGCCACACGAATAAGAAGCAGATTAATCTGTGAGGAATGAGCCGTGAGGTGAGCACCGGATGGTGCAGTATTTTTAACTTTTACTACAGATTACGACATTTACATTCATAGTGTGCGATTGATCCAGTTCAAAATTTTACTTTGTGTGGTGGTTTGGGGGCCTGCTTTTTCTGCGTCGGCAAAAGATGCTGAGGCGAAGAACGGTTCGACGAAGCCTTTGGTGCTGGCGTTTTATCATCCGTGGTATGGGACGCCGTGGGGACCGACGGGGAAATGGAAGCAGTGGAGTTCGTTTAAATTTCCGGAGCGGTATCATCCTGAGAAGGTGGTGGATGGGTGGAAGCATCAGATTGCGTCGGGGGATTATCCGCTCATTGGGGCGTATGATACGAGTGATCCGGAGGTGGTGCGGTGGCATTTTCGGTTGGCGAAGGCGGCGGGCATCGATGGATTCTTATGCAGTTGGTGGAATGTGGGAAGGGAGGATGGTTATTGGTCGGAGCAATATAAATTGTTTGAGACGGTTTGGTTGCCGGTGGCGGAGCAAGAGAATTTTAAGATTGGCATCATCGATGAGTGCGCGCATTACATTCATGACTATGGGCAATTGGTTTCGCGGATTACGAATTGTTTGCCACGGTACGCGAAGAGTCCGGCGTATTTGAGGATCAAGGGGCAGCCGGTGTGGTTTGTCTATCAGGTTTGGGAGGACTGGATTACGCCTGAGATCGCGAACAAATATGTGAACGAGACGGAGAAGCAGATTGGAGATGTGTATTGGATTTTTGGAAAGATGAAGGCTACGGCCACGAAGACGGAACCGGGAGCGGTTTTGAGCATTGCGCCGGATTGGCTGGCGGTGGAGAAGATCGATTGTTTTGGGACGTACTCATTGTTTGGCAATTGGCGCGAGACGCGGGAGCCGCAGTTGACGCAGCTGTATCAAGGGTTCGCGGAGAATGTGCGCAAGGCGGGCAAGGAGGTGCAGTTGACTATTTTACCGGGGCACAACAACACGGCAGTCGAGGAGAAGCCTTATGTGGCGGCTCGTGAGCGGGGGAAGGTGTTAAAGAATTTCTGCAAGGCGGTGGATGAGACGAAACCGGAGGTGGCAGTGGTTTGTTCTTTCAATGAATGGTTTGAAATGACGGAGATTGAGCCGGCGGCGAACTGGGATGATCCGTATTTGTATTTGAAGATATTGGCGGAATGGCGGGGGAAGGAGTGGAAAGCGCCGTCGTTGCCGCCGGAGAAGTCGATTGATCCGTTGATAATAGAGAGGGGAAGGAAATGATCGTGTTGCGTATTGCGTGTTTCGTGTAGAGGCAAATTTAGATTCTTAGAAAGTTGTTCACACGCTCCAATGGAAATCGCATAATCTGGCGACATGCACTGGGCGTTTATTACCATGACCCTCGCCATAGCGGGGTTTGTGCAAGGCTTGACGGGGTTTGGGTTTGGATTGGTGTCGATGTCGCTGCTGCCTTTGATCCTGGGATTAAAACAGGCGGCGATGGTGGGGACGATTTATGGGTTGGTGGCAACGGTGGGGACATTTTTTCAGCATTATCGGGAGTTCAACTGGCGGTTGGGAGCGACATTCTTTTTTAGTTCCTGTTTAGGGGTGCCGCTGGGGGTGTATTTCCTGGAAAAGACAAGTGAGGGGATATTGTTGAGAGTGTTGGGGACGTTCATGCTGATTTTTGCGGCGCGTGAGTTTTTTCTGCGGCGAAAGTTGCAGCCGATGCATCCGGCGGTGTCGGTTCCGTTTGGATTATTTAGTGGCAGTCTGAGCGGGGCCTTTAATTTGGGCGGCATTCCGACGGCGGCATATGCGTATGCGCATCCATGGAGCCAAGGGCAGATCATGGCGTTTCTACAGGTGGTGATTACGTCGAGTTGTGTGCTGCGACTGATTTGCTACAGCCAGGTTGGTTATTTCAAGGAGTTTTCGTGGGCGTTGGCGGCGGTGGTGGTGGTGCCGGTGTTTTTGGCGATGGGGTTGGGGCATTTTTGCATGCGGCGGGTTGATCCGAAGCGGATGAGGCAGGGGGTTTTTGTTTTCATTGCGGTGTTTGGCTTTTATTATTTGTTGGTCCATAGGTGAGCACGGGTAGGGGCTGTGGTGATTGGGTGGAAAGAAGGAAGCTGGGAGTCATTTCGATTTGATTCGGGCAAGGGGTTTGCTAATATTAGCACGGGTGCGGAGAGCCTAGCGGCTTTGAATTGGCATCCAAAAAAGTAACTAGAAAATAGCTCATATGGACGTAACGACGAACAGTGTCACCACGACTGCGGAACATCTAAAAACCAGGCTTGTCGATTTTTGTGTAGATCACGGCATGGACGTTATCGCTGCCGCAACTTATTTTTGTGGCGGGGATTTTTGTGTCACGCTGGGTGGGGAGAGTCTTCAAGGCTGGTTGGATAAGCATGATTTGGAACCGCCAGTAAAGACGTTGTTCGTGCGCGTGGTGAAGCTGCTGGTCATGATCGCGGTGCTTTTAATGGTGTTGCAGGTCTTTAAAGTTCCGATTGGTCCGCTGGTGGCAGGTCTGGGTGTGGCGGGCGTGGGTATTGGTTTGGCGCTGCAGGGAGTGCTGAGCAATCTGGTGGCGGGTTTGTTGATTATTTTTACCAAGCCGTTTCGAGTGGGGGAATATATCGAGCTCGCAGGAGTGCATGGGCAGGTCAAGAATATCGAATTATTTTCGACGGTGCTGACGCATTCGGATCTTTCCAATGTGGTGATTCCGAATCGCAAGATTGTGGGGGAGATTTTGCACAATTATGGCAAGATTCGGCAGTTGGATTTGAGCGTGGGAGTGGCCTACGGGACAGATCCGAACAAGGCGATTGCGATTCTGCGGGAGATTTTGGCCAAAAATCCGCGCGTGCTGAAGAATCCTGTTCCAGGTGTCGGTATTTCAATGCTTTCTGATTCGTCGATCAACATTTCGGTGAAGCCGTGGGCGTCACTGAGTGATGCAGGAGCTGCAGGGGCGGAGATTTACGCGGCGATTATTGAACAGTTTCGGGTGAATCAGATTGAGATTCCGTTTCCGCAACGGGAGGTTCGATTGCTGAATCAGGTGCAGGGGTAGGATTTAGCGGGTACTGTTGGTGAGGTGTTTGTCGGTGTGGGAAAACGTAGTGGGATTCTGCAACGTGGAAGATCCCGAAGCAATCGAGAGTCTGGGCGCATTTTCCCTCACCCCGGCCCTCTCCCATTGCAAAGGGGAGAGGGTGATAACGGCTGAGGTGTTTTGATTGATTTGGCGTTGCCGCGCGATTGTCGTCGTGGGTGAAATCGAAGAGGGGAGTTTGGCTTTGAAGGGCATGTTTCTGGCATTAATTCGTGAGAAAAGAGTCTCACTCTCCGAGTATGAGCCAAGAGCGAGCAGGGTATTTGAAGCCAACGAAAGAAGGAGCGCGAGTCATTCGGAACTACCCTATTCCTTTTAATGAGTAGAAATTGTAAATGAAATATAGCCTAGAATTGCGTTCCCGGCCAAAGAGGGAAGAAAGCGTTGCTGAAAAGCATTCACGACTGGTCGCCGCTTTTCAAGGATTGCCCGCCCCATGGACATGGAAGAAGACGGCGCCACCCGCTCCTGGCTTTGGGAGGGAGCTTACCGCGCACTGCGCAATCGGCAAGTGGCTTGGCGATGGATTAAAAGGAAACGTTTTTTACACGTTTAGGAGAGACTTAGTTGATGAACCAGGTCGAGACGACTTTCTAGAAATACAATTCGATGCGAGCACGATTAATTATAAGGAGCTTCTCAACCCGGTTTTTCCCCAGCTCGTTATAGCCTTTGATGCTTATCTCGGATGGCTTCAGCCTGAAGAGTTAATTGAACGGGACTTGGAAACATTGTATGAAATTCGTTTTGATGCAAGAAGCATGGTACATCGAATTTTTCCTGCTTGTTATTTCGATAAAGAACTTTGCGGGCGAGCTTTCAAACTCACACCCACTGAACTATTAGCAAGAGTTTCAAAATTCGTTGAAAGAGCTGAACTGTTAAACAACGGTACAATGCTTGTGCTTTCTTCTAAGCTGTTGGACGTGGATAGCTCCGACCATTTGTCCAAGGCAGTGCGTGACGAAATAAAGTAAGATTTATTACGCTCCAAACAAAATGGATGTTCGTAGATATTATTCGAGACGACATCAATGATAGAGAATGTTCTGTATTTCGTTTGCGGAGGCCGTGCCGGTGGTGGCGAGTTTGTGGATGACGATGGAGGCGGCGGCGTTGGCGAGTTCCAACGCTTCGCGGAGGGTTGAGTGGGAGGCGATGGCGGCGGTGAGGTTGGCGGTTACGGCGTCGCCGGCGCCAACGATGTCGATGGGGCCGCGAACCGGGAGAGCGGGGAGATGGGCGACGGTGCCATCGGGGGAGGCGGCGAGGATTCCGTTTTGAGCGAGGGTGATGAAGCAATTTTGGCCGTGGCGTTTGGCCAGGGCTGAAGCGGAGGTGGCAACTTGTTTGAGTTTCAGTTTTGTGCGCAAACCGGTGAGGGCGGCGAGTTCGGCGGCGTTCATTTTTAGGCAGACTGGCGGAAAGTTTTTAAGGCCGAGGCGGCTGTCGGCGAGGATGAGGAGATGGGGGTGCTGCTTTACGATGGAGGTGATGGCTTTGAGGACTTTGGTTGTGATGACGCCGGTTTCGGGAATGCTGACCTGGTCCATCAGGATGATGGCATCGACTTTGGGGGCGATGGAGTGTAGAGCGGAAATGATTTGCTTCTGGAGCAGAAGAGGCGTTGGGGACCAGTTTTTGACGTCGAGGCGATTTAGTTCTTTTGGAGTTTTCCCCAGAGAGATTACCAAGGGTTTGGTGTAGGTGAAGGTGCGTCGATGTGGCGTGGAGATGAAGTGGGTGGTATTGACGCCTTTGAGTTGCTGCAATGATTTGCGGAGTTCGAAGCCTTCGCCGTCCTCGCCGCAGAAACCGACGGCGTGGACTTCGCCAATGCCCAGTGCGACGAGATTATTCAGGATGGTTCCGGCGGCACCGGGTTGGGAACGAATGTGGGTGATGTTATGGACGGTGAGGTTGGTTTCGATGGAAACTTCGGATTTCGTCGGGTCGATTTCGAGATAGCGGTCGAGGCAGAAATCGCCGATGACTGCGATGCGGAGCTTACGATATTGGCGGGTGAGGGATTGGAAGCGGGCTGCATCCATGGTTACTTGAGCAGGTGATAGAGATTGTGGAGGAAGGCGACGTTGTCGAGTTGGAGATAATGCATCGTGCCGCCCATGCGGGAGAAGCTTTTGCAGAAGCGGAGATAGTAAGCGGGGTTTTCTTTGGGAGGTTCGCCTTTGGTCCAGTCCCAATTCCCGCCGTCCTGGAGGTCGACGATGTAAAAGGTATGGTTGTGGACGATGGCGCGGCCGTTTTGCAGGCGGATGTTGTTGACGCAACTGATGCTTTTTTCGAAGACCTGCGGGGCCATGATGGCGGAGCCGACGGAGAGGACGAGGCCGCCTTCGAGATTATCCACGGCAGTGCTGAGGAGACGGAAGTCGATGTCGGCGGCGCGCCCAATGGCGGCACCGTTGAACATGGGGTGATTGGTGATGATGTCGTAGCCGATGCCGGGATGGACGGTGAGGGGAACACCGAGGCGAAAGGCGTTGCCGAGGACTGAGTGTTGTTTCCAGGGATGTGGAACAGAGATGCGGTCAGCAGGGAGATTGTGGGTCACCATGGCTTGAAGCAATTCCGTGCGGGCGGGTGTGAGCGGGTGGGTGGGATGTTTGCAAATTAGTTCGATAAGGGAGTCGGTGGATGGAAGTGTGGTGCCTTCTTCCATGATAAAACGGCCGAGGCTTTGGCCGTAACCCTGATTTTCCAGGGCACCGGCGAGGAGGGCGAGATGGATGTTGCGACCGGTTTCATCCCAGGTGCCGAAGGTGCCGGTGGCGACGTTTTTCTTCACGCTTTCGGTGGAGCGACCAAGGAAGGAGAATTCCCAATCATGAATGGTGCCGGCACCGTTCGTGCCGAGGTGGGTGATCCAGCCGAGTTCCATCAAGGCGTTCATGATGGGTGCGCCACCGTTTTTGATGATGTGGGCGCCGTAAAGCAACATGACGCTGGCGCGCTTCTTGTGGGCCGTGGCGATGCTTTTGGCTGTTTCCCGAACCACCTGCATGAGGTTGTTGGGAAGAGCGGGCGGGGGAGCGTCGAGATTGATGAGCGTGTCTTCGATGGTGGCTTCGCTGAGCCGTTGCTCGAGGGGAAACACCTTGAGTTGCTTGAGGTCGAGTGGGGTGGGGAGCTTTTTCATCGCTGGAGAATCATTTTGAGCAGTGTGGCGGCATCCCGATAGTCCGGAATGACGACGTCGGCTCCCGCTTTGAGGAGTTGCTGGCGTTTGTGGGGGTCCATTTTGCCTGAACCATTATCGTCCTCATCGCTGGCTACCGCAACCGCCAAACCGCCAAGTTCGCGGGTGTGGAAGATTTCCACGGGACCATCGCCGAAGGAAAGGAGGTGGTGGCCTTCGATTTTTTCGTCGCGCAGGAGGCGGTCGAGGACAATGCGCTTGGAGAGTTCGTTGGAATCCGGGCGGCTGCCGTAAATGTGTTGACCGAAATAGTGAGCCAGGTTGAGCAAGGCGGCTTCCTCCTTGACGCGGTGTTCGATGGTGCCGCTGAGGATGATGAGCTTGATGCCTTGTGCGTGGAGTTGGTCGAGGAACTTGCGCGCGCCGAAGACGACAAAATCATCCTTCGAGGCGCGGCCAGTCAAAATGAGGTTGGTGCGCTCTGCGATGATCTGGTCGAGGCGGGATTGATAGTCGTGCAAGAGGGCTTCGGGAGAAGGAGATTGGGCACCGCGAGCGTGGACGAGTTCGGCGAAGCGGTTGGTCTGGAAGATGGTAGGCTTGCCGTTGAGCGAGAGAATTTCACCGAGCAGAAAATTATGGATGGTAGCTTCGGTTTCGCCTGGAATAGTGGGGTAAAGCGGGCGGAAAAGTTGATACATGAGTTCCGGCCAACCGTGGCGCAGCCAGGAGAGCGTGCCATCGAAATCGAAGACCACATGGCTGATTTGCGGGCGGGGAGAAAAGCTGGGGGTGAATTCAACCGGGCCAGTGAACGTTGGCACAGAAAACATTTGCTCGTCAGTAAAGAGAATTTTGCTTAAAAGTCAATGACGCGACCTCCTATGGAAACGAATAATTATAATTCTGATCGACGCACTTTTATTAAAACTGTGGCCACGGCAAGCGCTGGAATAGCTTTGGTGGGGACTGCTGAAGCGGAGAGTCAAACTCCCAGCGGAGCCAAAACGGGGATCAAGCTGGGTTTTGACAACTTTTCCATCCGGGCGATGGGATGGAAGGCACCCGAGTTGCTGGATTATGCGGCATCGTTGAAATTGGATTCCATTTTGATTTCTGATTTGGATGCGTATGAGAATTTCAGCGAGTCGTATTTGAAGGATGTGAGGGCGAAGGCGAAGGATGTGGGAGTGCAGATTCATGCGGGAACGTGGAGCATTTGTCCGACTTCGAAGTTCTTTAAAAATAAATGGGGAACGGCGGATGAGCACCTGGCATTGGGGATTCGAGTGGCGCAGACTTTGGGGTCGCCAGTATTGCGGGTGATCTTGGGGATGCAGGATGATCGCAAGACCGAAGGCGGGATTGAGGCGCGCATCAAGGACACGGTGAAGGTGTGCAAGGCGGGGCGGAGCCGGGCGATGGATGCCGGGGTGAAGATTGCGATCGAGAATCATGCAGGTGACATGCAGGCGTGGGAACTGGTGAATTTGATCGAGGAAGCAGGGAAGGAATATGTCGGGGCGACGCTGGATGCCGGGAATGCGACCTGGACGCTGGAAGATCCGATGGAGAGTTTGAAGATTTTGGCGCCGTATGTGTTGTCGACCGGATTGCGAGATTCAATGGTTTGGGAGTACGCGGATGGTGCGAAGGTGCAGTGGACGGGGACCGGTGAGGGATTAGTCGATTGGAAAGTTTATTTTAAAAAGTTTGGGGAGGTCTGTCCCGGTGTGCCGGCGCATTTGGAGATCATTTCAGGATTTTCAAAGGAGTATGCTTATTTGAAGCAGGAGTTTTGGCAGCAGTATCCGAAGGCCAGGGCGAATGATTTCGCGAAGTTTTTGATGATGGCGAAGCGTGGGCATGCCATTGAGCCACATCATTCAGCCGACAAAACGGCAGAGCAGGAATATCAAAAGAGTGAGTTGGAGCGGAGTTTGAAGTATTGTAAAGAAGTGCTTGGGCTGGGATTGCGCTAGCCGGCACTGAATTTGTTGTAATGATACCGAGGTTGAAGCTCAGGATACTGAGCATGTTGTTCACGGTTGCCCTGGTTGTGGCGATTGGTTGGCTGGTAACGCGCGAGCCTAAACCGGTGCCGACGTGGAGTTTGCCGGATGGCTCGGTGATGTCGCTGGCAGGGGTGACATACGGAGCGAAGCATAAGCTGCGGTACGATAACCGCTGGCAGGATTATGCGGCGGCCTTACTGCCGTCGAAGTGGCAGGCGGGATTGGGTTCAAGAATTGCATCGCACAGACCGAGTGGTTCGAATGCGGTTGTCGTCTGGTTGTGGCAGGATAATACGGCGAAAAATAGCACCATACCGGGGATGTCGGTGTATCTGGCGACGGCGGATGATAATGGATTGGAGGGACAAGTGCAGTATGGTCCCGATGACTCGTATTCGTTACCAAATGGAAAGACGCTCACAGGTTGGGAGTTAAGGCAGATTCCACGGACGTCGAAGGAAATTGGAGTTCGGATTTATAGAACCCTGGGAAGTCATCTGGAGCCGGTGGGGGAGTTTAAGATTCCCAACAAATCGCGAAAGCCTGGTGTGGCATGGAAGGCGGAGGCGTTGCCGGCGACCCGAAAAACGAATGAATTGGAGGTCACACTGGTCAGATTGAAAACTGGATTGACCGGACTTGAAGCGGGAATAGGCAAGGAGAAAAATGCCAAGGCGTATACCCTCGCGGTATTCGAATTAAAGGATAAGGGGGAAGTAACGAAGAAATGGCAGGTTACGGGGATTGAGGCAGTTTCTCCGAATGGGGAGTTTCGCGAGGGGGAAAGTTCCAACAGTTCGTGGAAGGGGCAGCAACAGTATTATTTTTTTCCAGGAGCATTGTGGCTGGATGAGCCGGCGTGGAAGTTGAAAGTGCAGGTGACACGGTCGGAGGATTATCCGGCGGAGGAGCTTTGGACGATCAAGGGTGTGCCGGTTCCCGGTGAAAAGGGGATTGTGAAGTTTCAGGCGCAAACAAATATTTACGGTGCGGAAATCGGTTTTCAAGGGGTGAGCGCTGCCGGGGCGAAGGTGCCGGAGGACTGGATTGAATTTCCGCGTGAAACCGGTCTGCACGTGGTTGCGCCAAGTTCGATGTCAGACACGCATCTGAAACTAATCGAGGTGAAGGATGATCAAGGAAGAAAGGTGGAAGTACGGGGTGTTTTCAGCGTGGGAAGCACGGGAGGGCGAGGGGCAACATTGAGGGAGATAAATTACGCGTTTGGAGTTCAGATTCCGAAGGATGCGAAAAGTTTGGATGTGACGTTTGCGTTTACGAAGAGTTGGGAGGTGGAGTTTTTGGCGGAGCCGGTGATGGGGGATTAGTGTTGCGTGTTGCGTGTTGGTTCGCGGCAGTGCGGGTGAAATGATTTTAGAGTTCTGGTGGGCAAGGCTTGAGCGGAGCTAGCTTTGCTTTCGATAAAAGAAACAGCGACGCGGTGTGGCCGTGCCGCTGTTATAACATTTCTCAAAATGAATGTCGGAAAGGGAGCGAGCTGTTGGCCGCCTCATGGGTTGGGGGGCGTGGGAGTCACCCGAGGCGGCGCGGAGTCCGGGCGCATCTTCCCTCACCCCGCCCTCTCCCATGCGCAAAGGGAGAGGGTGACCACGTCTGGCAGCGCATGGTTGATTGGGCATGATGGTGCGGATTGCCATTAAGGGTTGAGTTCCCATCAGAGCACAACCCTTTTTTGACATTCTTTTTGGAGTACGGTCTAATCGAAAGTTGTTCCAGGCAGGGACAATCAGACGTCGCAGATCTGGACGCCTTGTTTGAGGGAGGCGAGGACGTCCTGGCGGGCGGGGATGAATTCCTGGGCGACGTGGCCTTTGAAGCCGGTCTCGATGATGGCTTTCATGATGGCGGGATAATAGAGCTCCTGGGAGTCGTCGATCTCGTGGCGTCCGGGAACGCCGCCGGTGTGGTAGTGGCCGAAGTATTGGTGGTTATCCTTGATGGTGTGGATGACATCGCCTTCCATGATTTGCATGTGGTAGATGTCGTAAAGGAGTTTGAAGCGGTCGGAGCCGACTTTTTTGCAGAGTTCAACGCCCCACTTGCTGAGGTCGCACATGTAATCGTGGTGATTGACCTTGCTGTTCAGCAATTCCATGCAGAGGGTGACTTTATGCTTTTCGGCAGCGCTCATGATGCGTTTGAGGCCCATGGCGCAGTTTTCGAGACCTTGTTCGTCGCTCATGCCTTTGCGGTTGCCTGAGAAGCAGATCATGTTCGGAAAACCGGCTTCGGCTACCTTGGGGAGGTTTTCTTCAAAGTAGGTGACGATCTTGTCGTGGTTTTCGAGGCGATTTAAGCCGCTGGTGATGCCGCCGGGAACACCGCTGACCATGGCGCAGATAAGGTCGTGCTTTTTGAGGGTGGGAATGTCCTTGATTTCGAGGAGTTCGACGGATTGAAGGCCCATTTCCTTGCCGGATTTGCAGAGTTCCTCGAGGGGAACATCCTTGTAACACCAGGCGCAGACGGAATGATTGATGTGGCCTTTGAGATCTGGTGCGGCGGCAGCGACGGCGTTGTCGGCGGCGGTGAGGCGTTGCGACAGGGCGGCAGCGGCCGCGATGCTGGCGGCGGTGCCGGCGAGTTTGGTTATAGCGGAGCGGCGGGAGATCGGGGAGTTCATAGTACGGTAGATACTACTTGGAGAGGCTGGGGGCAAGGAAGAATTTAGGGAAAGTGTTGCGTGTTGCGTGTTGCGTGTTGCGTGTTGCGTGTTGCGTGTTGCGTGTTGCGTGTTGCGTGTTGCGTGTTGCGTGGGGCGGTTTTTCTGGTGGCATGGGTAATTCGGTAAAAAAGTTTGTGCTGAAGTTGCAAAATGGATTCTGACTGCATACTCTCCTGCGCGCGAAATGGGAAGCCGGGGCGAACCGGATGGGGATGAACCTGATGAATTATCGGCGGGTACGCCGTGAACTTGAAAATTGAGTTGTAAATTAACGAAGTAAATCATGAAGAAAATCAAAGTATCTGAAATCACCAATGAAACGATCCGCAAGGTTGCTGAAGAGAAGAAGGTGAGCTACGGCTTTGTGGTCGCCGTGGATAATCTGAATCCGGAGTCGAAGCTGTATTATTTTCCGTGGGGGCAGGAAGTGATCGATGAGGCGGGCACGGCTTTTTGGCCTGATGCTCCTGAGTTTGCGGCGTTGAAGACGCGCATTACGACGAAGCCGATGACGGTGATGGATGTGATCAAGGCTCTGCGCGCGGTGGAAAACAAGAAGGCCGTGGTGAAGATCAAGGTGGGAGAGACGCAATCGGCCTTGAGCAGTATTGTGAGCGGTGAGGGGACGTTGGTGTTGTCCTGAGTTTGGGGTAATGGTCTTGGGGGCGTGAAGGCTCCCAAGACCGGTTTGGGGGAGTGGATTTTATCCGCGAATTTCGCGAAGGGGCGCGAATTGGGAGACAGAGAATGCAGGGGAGAGTTCAGGGTGCCATTAAATAGGAATTGAGTGATATGTCGTTTTCTACTGCAACTATTTTCGGTAAGCGGACGATGAACCGCATTGATGCCCGTGACTATGTCGAATGGGCGGTGGAAAGACTGGTGCAAGGCAAGGATGGTTATCATCTGCGGATTTTGGCGGGGCTCGATCCCATGGGGAGTATTTTTGAAGCTGAGGAACACTTTGGTCAGGTTTTACGGGAATTGGGAATTCCGGAGCCTGATGAGGCAGGAAAGTTTAGGGCGTATGCCTGTGATCTGGCGGAACGGATTGTCGCGGGAACTTTGGAGGCAAAGGTGGGGCTCAAAGAACTTTATCGAATATGTGTCGCTACCAATTATGGTTCAGAATTTATGGTCTGGCTTTATTTGGATGATGCACTTGATAATATTGAGGCTGGTGTTTATCCACATACCTACGAAAAGGCGACGGCGGAAAATTTCAATGAGTTAGTCAAGATGGAGGCGAGGCGGTTTGTGGATGGGATAAAAAAGGAGAATGGAGGCGAACCCTGAACTTTGGTGAAGTGTACATGAGTAGAGGCTGGCGAGGGGTTGAGGTGTGTAAAGAATTGGCGAGGATAATGGGGATGCGCTGGATTGGGTTGGTGGGTTCCGCTTCGGGTTGCGTGTGTTGAATTGTTTGGAATCGTGGGCCGAAGCGGGTCCGTTATTTTGCCTGTGGCTATAAACTTTCGGTCCTACGGACCTTCGGAGATTGCGCGTTGGGTTGGAGTGCGTCTGGAGAGTTTGATTTTCAAGGGGTGGTTAACTGTTTTGCGAAAGGAGACAGGGAGCACGGTTCGCGATGATTGGTTCAATTGGCTCCATGGCGCAGGTTGCCGTCGTGGACGTTCTTAACCGGGAGGGATCAGTTGTATCGGGAGTTGCCATGCAGTTTTGCGACTGGCGTAGATACTAATGGCTGAAGCCGCGGTGTTAATGATAGAATCCCAATTATGAGGTTTTTGATTCGTCAGCCCTGTAAGAGATGGACTGACGATTTTTTGAGGTGGTGGTTTTATGCCCACAAGGTTAAACATTTTGTATGAATTTTAAATATCTCCTAGTGCTTTTTTGCTGGCTGGCCGGGAGTGTTTTTGGTGCGCCATTTTTTAATCCCATTGTGAGCAATGGGGCGGATCCGTGGGTGGTGGCCAAGGATGGATTTTATTATTACACGCAAACGACCGGTGCTTCGGTAAAGGTGCGACAGACGAGACGGATAGCCGGGGCGATTGGGATTAGCAACACCACGGCCACGACGGTATTCACGCCGTCGGCTCCCTATAACCAGAACGTGTGGGCACCGGAGCTGCATTATCTCCAGGGGAAATGGTACATTTATTATGCGGCGGATGACGGGACGGATGCCAATCACCGGCTGTACGTGGCGGAAGCATCGAGTCCGCTGGGGCCGTACACGCTTAAGGGAAAGATTGCTGATCCTTCAGATTGCTGGGCGATTGACGGGACTGTGCTGGAAAAGGACGACGGGACGCTCTACCTGGTATGGTCGGGTTGGACGGGGGCGACGCATGGGAATCAAAATATTTACATAGCTCCCATGAGCAATCCATGGACCATCAGCGGTCCGCGGGTGAATCTTTCGACGATCGCATATTCCTGGGAGTATCCGAATTCAACATTCGTGAACGAGGGACCGGAAATTCTCAAACGTAACGGCAAGACGTGCATTGTTTATTCAGCGAATGGGACTTGGACGGATAATTATTGCCTGGGATTGATGGTGAACACGGATGGTAATTATTTGAATGCGGCTTCGTGGACGAAGAATTCCAGCCCGATTTTTAAAACTTATGTGGGTGCCGACGGCGCAGTGTATGCGCCGGGTCATTGTGGCTTTACGCATTCCCTGGATGGGACCGAGGATTGGATTATTTACCATGCGGCGCAGTATCAAGGGGCGGGTTTCACCCGGGATGTGCGTGCGCAGAAATTTACCTGGCTTGCAAACGACACGCCGAACCTGGGGCAGCCGATTCCTCCCGGAGTGCCGGTGGCGTCGCCTTCTGGTGAAGAGCGGGCGTTGGAGAGTGCGACCTTGCTTTCAGATGGCCGATTGGCGGTGTGCACCGTGCCTACGAACGGCGTGGTGCAACGGAATTTTCGGTTGCCGGGTACCGGGAGTTGGAGTGGGTGGGGCAGCCTGGGCGGCAGTGGTTTCAAAAAGATTTCGACCGTTCGTTACAATGATGACCGGCTGGCGGTGCTCGGGATAGGGAGTGATGCGCGTGTGTGGCTGAATGCGGAGATGAGTTCCGGCGGTGCGTGGATGGGGTGGGCGTATCTGGGGGGACCGGCGTTCAGCGAAGTGAAGGGGGTGATTTATTCCGACCAGCGGTTGGCTGGGGCGGCAGTGGGAGATGGAACAGCGATGTGGCTTAATTCCCAATCATCCACGAACGGAAGCTGGGGTGGGTGGGTGAGTTTGGGAGGGAGTAATTTTTGGAATGTTGACCTGGTGAAAAGGCTAGACGATCGACTGGTGGTGCTTGGGGTGGGGAGCACAGACGTGTGGATCAATGCGCAGGCGACGGTCAATGGCAGTTGGAATGGATGGCAGAGCATTGGTGGAACAAATTTTAATTATGCGAGGATGTTGTCGCGGCCGGATGGCCGGTTGGCAGTGTTCGCGGTGGGGAGCGGGACGGCAGCGTGGATTAATTCGGAGCTGACGCCGGAAGGTGCGTGGTCCGGTTGGACGAGCCTGGCAGGAAGTGTTTTGACGCGGTTGGAACCGATTTTGTTGTCGGACGGCCGCATGGCGGTATTCGCGACGGGGGATTATAGCGCAGTGACGGTGAACCAGCAGGCAACCGTTAATGGGGCTTGGAGCGGTTGGGTGACGGTGGCGGGATCAGGATTTGGTTCGACTACCGGTGTGCAGATGCCCGATGGACAGTTGGCAGCCCTGACTCACAATTTTGGCACTGCTGAATACTTTAACCAGCAAAGCGGTCCCAGTCATATTTGGGGCGGTTGGAGCGCGCTGGTGGGCGGGGCGGAGGCGCCGAAGTTAAGCTGTTCACAGGCTGGGGACAGTGTCACGTTGCAATGGTCCACCAATGTTTCCGGTTTCAAGCTGGAACAATCCGTGCAGACGGTTCCTTCCTCATGGGGTGCGCTCACTAATGTTCCGACGGTTGTAGGTACCAATAATTCGGTCACGCTGACGATTGATCCGGCGGGAAAAGTTTTCCGGATGCGTCATCCATGAACGGAGAGAAGTTTTCACGCCAGAAGCCTTAATGGTCGAGGATTTGGAACTTGATCGAGCTTTTTGGATTTTTGGAGATTCATAGGGCTGCGGGCGTAGATGGCGGAGAGGGAGTCGAGGAGGGTGCGGAGGGAATCGGAGGTGCGGCCGCGTTGCCAGACGACGAACAAATCGAAGGTGGCTTCGGGGTCCGCGATGGGTACCATGGCGAAGCAGGCGGTCATGTGTTCCTGCATGTCGGCGGAAAGCAGAGTGACGGCGCCTTCGTTGGAAACGAGTTCGAGTGCTTCGGGCAGGTTGGTGGCGTCCTGAATAAAGCGAGGTTTGAAACGACCAGTCTTGCGGCAGAGTTGGGTGAACCAGCGATTGTAGCCGGGCAAATCTTTTTCAGAACCGCCGACAAATCTTTCGTCCTTGAGTTGTTTCATCCAGACGTTTGGTTTGCCGGCGAGCGGGTGGTCGGTAGGAAGGACGGCCAGCATTGGCAAGGTGGCGAGCTTTTTAATGTGAAAGTCGCGTGACAGGTTGCCTTCCAGGGGAGTCATGGCGAGATCGATTTCGCCGCGTCGGAGTCCGGCGATTTGCTCGCCGGGAGTGAGGTCCAGGAGTTTGAGTTTTAATTTGGGATGCTGTTTTCGCAGCGCAATCAGGGCGGGTTCGAGAAATTTTTTGGCGGCGGAGGCGATGTAGCCGATGCGTAGTTGTTCATTTTCCCCGCGCAGCAATCTTCTGACCTCGCCCATGGCATCATCGAATTGCGCCAAGGCCGGGCGGAGTTTGTTGATGGCCGCGTAGCCGGCGCTAGTGGGTTTGACGCCGGCGGAGGTGCGTTCCAAAAGTCTTCCGCCCAGATCGTGCTCCAGCGCCTGCATCTGACGGGTGAGGGCGGATTGGGAGATGCGGAGGCGCGCGGCGGCCCGGTGAAGACTGCCTTCTTCGACCACCACGAGAAAGGAACGGAGTTGCGCAAGCATGCCATATGGTGATGCAAAAAGTGCATCACTGCAATCACCAACGTGCATTATGCAGGAGGAGAGGAGGCGCGTAGGCTGGGGAGTATGAATACAAAACGCGAGAGCAAGCAAATTGGATGGGCAAACATTGGATTGTGGGCGTTGCAGATATTTCTGGCGCTGGCCTTTTTGGCGGCGGGTTCGGCGAAGTTGTCCGGACAACCGATGATGGTTGCGGTATTTGACAAGGTTGGGGTGGGGCAGTGGTTTCGCTATCTCACCGGGGGCATTGAAGTTATTTCGGCGGTTCTGTTGCTGATTCCACGGACGACCGCCTTCGCAGCGTTCACCCTGGCGGTGACGATGACGGGGGCTGTGTTGGCGCATCTATTGGTTCTTGGCGGGTCGCCTGTGGCCCCTGCTGTGCTCCTTGTGTTGGCACTGGTTATTGCATGGGGACGCAAGACGAGGCGTACAAAGGTGTTGGCCGGGGAACTGCAACAAGCCTGATTACGAATTTAGATTCACGAAAGAACAATCAATCGAAACCTGAAAAATAAGAAGTTATGAACACTACATTGAATCGCGAACAACTGATCAGCCAACTCAATTGGCGCTATGCGACGAAGGAATTTGATACGCAGCGCAAGATCAGCCCGGAAGATTGGGCGACGCTTGAGGATGCGCTGGTGCTTACGCCATCGTCAGCTGGTTTGGAACCGTGGAAATTTGTTGTGGTAGCTGATCCGGCGAAGAGGCAGGAGCTTATCGGGGCATCGTGGGGGCAGCGGCAGATTGTTGAAGCTTCGCACCTGGTGGTGTTCGCGGCGAAGACGAATCTGAGCACACGTGATGTGGATGCTTATATTGACCGGATTGCCAAGACGCGCGGAGTTCCGGTGGAATCGCTGGCCGGATTTCGTGACATGATGATTGGAGGCATCATTCAAGGGAAGCATGATGTTGCGCGGCAGGAATGGGCATCGCGGCAGGTTTATATCGCGCTGGGAAATTTCCTGAACAGTGCGGCGGTGCTGGAAATCGATGCCTGTCCGATGGAGGGTTTTGATCCGGTGAAATATAATGAAATTCTTGGGCTGACTGAAAAGGGATTGAGCGCGGTGGTGGTGGCCGCGGCTGGATATCGGGCGGCTACGGACAAATATGCGGCCTTGAAAAAAGTGCGGTCACCGAAGAACGAGGTGGTGGTGAGGGTTTGAGGTGAGTGAGAAACTGGCAAGAATGACTGGGATAGGTGGCGGTGGGTGCGAGGGGACAATTTCATGGATGGTTTTCCATCTTGAGGCAAGTTGTTTCAGCGCGTTTTGTTCAGGTCATCCAGTGCCACTTGGAGGGCCTTGTTTTGTTGTTCCAATTCCACCAGCCGCCTTTCCATAGGCGCGACTGCTTCCTGAATTTGCTCGGCTGTGAAACGGGGAGTGATGTGCTGAGGGCAATTCCAATCGAATGCTTCGATACGAATCACAAACACTCGCTCGATCACCGCCTTATACGCCGGATCGCGGATCCTTTTGATCCATTCGGCTGCCTGCTCACCTTCAAAGATATCGGTGTAGCCCAAAATCTTCAGGCGTGTCTGCGCAGGATAGTCCATCAAAAACAGAGCCACGCGATTGTCGGTCGTCAGATTGCCGGCGCTGACGAACTGCCTGTTGCCAGAAAAATCAGCGAACGCGATCGTCCGCTCGTCGATGACCTTCAGAAAACCCTTCGGACCTCCCCGATGCTGAACGTAAGGCCAACCGCCTTGTCCAACGGTCGCCATGTAGAAGCTATCGCGCTCTGCAATGAACGCGGATTCCTCCGGACCCAGCTGATCCGGTGAAACTGAGGACTGCTCCAGCCTTGCGTATTGCCGGCGGCTGCCATACCGCGACTGCAAGGCCTTGACGACCGGACTGAACATCAATGATGCGAACCTTCGTGTCATGACCCCTAGTATATCCGAGGGCCGCCTAAATTACGAGCCGGTTGGTTGGGACTGCGAAATGCTGCTCATGAAGGAAGGTTTCGATCAAATTGGCAATCTCGTCGCCGTGGGTTTCGAGTGCAAAATGACCGGTATCCAATAAATGGGTCTCAACGTTCTTCAAGTCGCGCGCGTAGGGTGCGGCACCTTCAGGTGGAAAAATAAAATCATTCTTTCCCCAGGTAATCAAAGTTGGCGGCTGCTGATCCCGAAAGAAGGCTTGGAATTCGGGATAGAGAGGGACGTTGGTCCGGTAGTCGTAGAACAGGTCCATTTGGATGTCTCTATTCCCGGGACGGTCCAGCCCGAGCTGATCCAAGGTCCAGGTGGTTGGATCCAGCAAAGTCAGGTCAGCGACGCCGTTTTCATATTGCCAGCGTGTTGACTTTGGATCGACCAAGACGTGGAGCGCTTTGCGATTTTCGGGTGTCGGGTTGGCCCAGTATTTCTTGATGGGATCCCAGAACTGCAAGAGGCCTTCGTCGTACGCGTTGCCGTTTTGTATAATGAGTGCCTGCACACGATCGGGATGTCGCAACGCGAGGCGGTAGCCAATCGGCGCGCCGTAGTCCATCAAGTAAAGTGAGTATTTGGTGAGCCCCAGTTTTTCCACGAGTTGCTCTATGACATTCGTCAGATTCTCGAACGTGTATGCAAAAGCGTTATGGTCCGGCATGCTGCTTTGGCCGAAGCCGGGATAATCGGGGGCTATCAGGTGGAATGAGCCGGCAAGGCGGGGGATGAGATTGCGAAACATGTTTGATGACGTCGGGAAGCCATGCAAAAGCAGGATAACCGGCGCATCCGCCGGGCCGGCCTCGCGATAGAAGATGTCCAATCCATTCAAAGTAGCGTGTTTGTAATGCACGCGGTTTTGTTCAGAGGTAGATGTGCGGTTGGTTGCGATTTTCATAATTCGGAGTAGTTGTTTTGCCGTTAATGGTGCGGTTGTGCTTGTGCTCCTTTATTTTGCGCTGGCCTGTATCTGAGGACCAACGACGGCGTTTTTCACACCTTTGATATTACGCTCTGGCCAAAGAGTTCGTTTCGCAAGGGGAATGTCTCTTCTTAAGAATTATTATCACCATCATCCAGGTGCAAGAGGCGAGGGGCGGCGCTCAAACAGCAGTCGCCAGATATTCAGATGAAAATACAGAATGATCAGAATTTGAAACTACTTTGCGAAATACTGGCACACTTTAAAACCGTCCTGGTATTCAGTTTCGACTTTTATCCAAATCGTGGTGATAACGAACAGGCATTGCGGAGATAGAATACTAATATCTCCGTCAGCACGGATTCCGATTTTGCGCGGTGTGCACGCGGTAAAGATCGAACGCGGGTCCGAAGGGTTCAGGTTTGAAGGGGCCGGTTTCGCCCGATCAATCACGGCAAGGCCAGACGGTAGGACACGTTGGTGTTGGCCGGGTCAATGGGAACCACGACATGATTGGTTCCCGTCGTATTCGGCACATCAAACCAATTCGAGCCAAGACCGTTGGTCTGGACTTGCAGACGCCCACCCGCGACTGGCCAGGAGATGTCGAGGCTGTTGCCCGACAACTTGGCCACCAGGCGGCGCAGCGAGGCCAATTTGTAAACGATCCCGCCGGTCCCGTTTGCCGAGGTGTTGGTCACGAGCGCGTACAGCTCGCCATCAGCATCCTGCCCGAAGCCATGCACGGTGAGGCCGTTTGGCAAAACCGCCGAACCGCCAAACTGGGGCAATGGAAATGCCTTGATCAGACCGGTCTGAAGATCGGCGTAAAAGATACGGCCATCCGCCCGCACGGGGGCTGTTTTCAGGGCCAGGTCGCCGAAGATATATTTCCCATACAACTCCGGAATCGCACTGCCGCGATAAACGAAGCCGCCAATAATGGAGATGCCATCATTGTGATCGTATTCCAGTGTCCCCAAGGTGCCGGAAATCGGGTCGATGAGACCCGCGGGACTTCCCGGGCTGCGATTTCCTGGCGGAGCCCCGATGGTGCCAGCGGCCCCGGCCGGACCGTTGGTGCGGTTGAAAAGGAAATCTCCTTCCTTGATCGGCCAGCCATAATTGCCGCCCATCACGATGCGATCAATCTCCTCGACGTTGTTTTGGCCAACGTCGGAGTGAATCAGGTCGCCAGTAACGTGGTCGAAGGAAAAGCGATAGGGATTGCGCATTCCATAGGCGTAGATCTCCTTCAACTGGCCCGGCCCTTGGAACGGATTGTTGGCCGGGATGCGGTATTGGCCGTTGGCACTGATCGGATCCGAACTGCCGGGCGTCAGGGCTGGGTTGAGCGGGTCAAACCGCAGGAATTTACCCAACGGTGTGCTCAGGTTCTGGGCGTTGCCGCCCGGCACGATGTGGCTCAATCCGACATCGTTGGCATCGCCGCCATCGCCCAAGGCGAGATACATGTAGCCGTCCGGGCCGAAGGCGAGCGTGCCGCCGTTGTGATTGCCCGCGTTCTTGCCAAAGGAGATGACCTCGCGGCGCGACGTAGGATCAACGACACTGGCGTTCGTGGACGAAATCTTCCACTCGTTGACGACGTTCTTATAGTTGTTGGTGGCGGTAGTCGGGACGGGGTAAGTAGGCATCGTTGCTGCCGGTATTTGTTCGCTGTTGTAGGTATAGAGCGTACGATATCCGGGGCTGGCCGGATTGGTGTAACCAGGATGAAAGGCCAGTCCGAGGAAACCGCGCTCGTCGTTGGCGTTGGTCCTTACCAGCGGCGGCGACACGCGGCTCTGAATGTCGAGAGCCGGTTCAGGGAGCATGGTGCCGTTCTGGATGACTCGCAGCAATCCGTTTTGCTCGATCACGAACAGGCGGCTGTGGTCACCCGGAGGGTTGATGGCGTAGTCGGGCGCGGCCAGGCCGGTGGCAATGGGCTGCAGGAGGAGGCTGATGTCCCCGTTCGTAATCGGTGGCAGGTACCTGCCCATGGTTACATGTACAGGTGCGGAGGTCGCTTTGGCGCCGAGATTGTCCGAGGCCACTGCAGTCAGCGTATGCAAGCCAACCGCAAGGCTGGCCGTGACGCTGTACGGACTGTTGGTGGCGTTGCCCAGTGACAGGAGTCCGTCGAAGAACTGGACGTTCGTCACGGCCCCATCCGTATCGCTGGCGGAGGCCCGGATGGACACCGCAAGGGAACTGCTCAGGATGGCATTGTCAATCGGGTTGGTGATGGTCACGCTCGGCGGCGTATTTCCGTTACTGACCGTCACATTCACGACGCTGGACGTGGTGGAGAGACCGAGGTTGTCCGTGGCCACCGCCGTGAGCGCGTGGCTGCCGGCGGAGAGAGCGGCCGTCACGGTGTAAGGAATGTTGTTGGTTCCGCCAAGAAAGGTTCCGCCGTCGAAGAAGGATACGTTCGTCACGCTGCCATCCGAGTCCTGGGCGGTGGCAGTAATGGGAACAATTGCTGGCGCGGTGAATGATGCGCTGTTGGCCGGTGAGCTGATGGCGACGGTGGGCGGCACATTAGCCGCCGCCGGTGTGGAGCGGTCATAAGTAAAACCACCGGCGAAGTGTCCGCCCAGGTAGGTAAATTTAAGCGAGAGATAAATGTCATCTGATTTTAGATGAAGAACCAGTTGCTGGCCGGGCAGGTTGATCACTGGATTTCCTGCGCCGGCGGTCTCCCAATCGGTGTAAGTCAAGGTTGCGTAGTCGGCGAGTGAGCCCACCGCCCATTCGGTATCGGCAGGGCTGAAATTATGGGTATAAGCCGTTTCAGTGACGCCGTTAAACATGCCCGAGGAGATTGCGCGCGTGAGCGAGACGTTAGGCGTAAGTTGATCTCGATTTGCGGCCTGGGTCGGGTCGGACGCTGGTTGATTGTAGGTGATCACCGGGCCGTTCCAGACGGTAGCCGCACGGCTGCTCAGAGGACTGAACAACGCGATACAGCAAAGACCCATGAGTATGTAATTGGTGTGCGGTTTCATTTTGCGCCTTCTATTTTCAACTAATTTCGACAACCGGGAATATGGACTCATGGCATGTAAGAGGAACAAACATTGGATTTGTTCCCCCGATCCGTTCTTTTTTGGAGATGGTGGATATCGTCACCGCAACTGGCGGTTGCCGCTGAGGTTGTTAACCTTCGCATATGATCGTTTACAAGTATGCCTATGCAGTGTGTCTTGGAAGCAGAATATTTACAGAAAATATGCTATGGTGAGAAAACGGGCTGAGCGGGGATTCGTCAAGAGGGTTTTCCCTACTTGGCTCGGAGAAATCGATGCCGGACGCAGGATGGCGGGAAAAGTGAATTATGAACGAGAAAGATACTGTGTTGATAACGGGTGTCTCCTCCGGCATTGGGAGGGAGACGGCACGACTGCTCTCCGAACGAGGCTTTCGCGTTTTTGGGACGGTGCGGAACCGACCTCCAGCCAACTCAGCAATTTCCGGGGTTGAAACGGTAATGATGGATGTGACGGACGAAGGAAGTGTGGGGAATGCCGTGCAATTCGTCCTGCAGCAGACTGGTAAGATTCACGCATTGATTAACAATGCTGGTTATGCGCTGGCTGGCGCGCTGGAGGAAACGAGCATCGAGGAAGCGCGGCAGCAGTTTGACACTAATTTCTTTGGAGTGTTGCGGATGATCCAGGCCGTCCTTCCGACAATGCGACAGCAGGGTTACGGTCGCATTGTGAACATCAGTTCGGTAGCGGGTTTTCTGCCTCTGCCTTACCGGGGGATGTATGCCGCGAGCAAGCACGCCCTGGAGGGTTACACCGAAGCGCTGGACCACGAGATCAGGCAATTCGGGATTCGAGCGTTGCTGATTGAACCCGCATTCACGAAGACCGAAATCGAAAGTCACGGCAAGGCCGCGTCCACGGTGCTGGACGTTTATTCAAAGCAGAAACAACGAGTGGCAGAGAGCATTCAACGCCAGATTGCCAAGGGAGATGATCCGCGGGCGGTGGCCGAAGTTGTTTATCGCGCGCTCATTGCCCCATCGCCGCACCTCCGTTACCCGGTCGGCAGCGGCGTGGGGTTACGGCGACTGCGGAGCTTCGTGCCGGAGCGGATGTTTGACAGGAGGTTTTCCAAACAGTTTCACCTGGATGAAGCCACCCAGAGGTGAATGAAGGTGGTTCTGTGCTGATAAAGGCAAAACAACCATTGAAATTGTGTCTGCTGAATTTTTAAAATAAACGTAATCTCAACCAAGATCCCTATGCCCACACTGATCCGTTTCCACAAGACCGGCGGCCCGGAAGTTCTCCAGTATGACCAGGTACCGGCTCGCGCACTGCAATCCGGAGAAATCCGGCTGAAGGTCGAGGCCATTGGTCTCAATCGTGCGGAAGTCATGTTCCGCGCGGGGCAGTATGTCGAAGCGCCGGTGCTGCCCTCGATGCTTGGCTACGAAGCTGCCGGCGTGATCGAAGAAGTTGGCCCCGATGTAAAGGGTTTGAAGCCGGGCGACCGCGCGGCAAGTATTCCCGGATTTTCGATGACTCGCTACGGGGCGTATGGCGATTCGGTGGTGCTTCCCGCTGCCCTCATGGCCAAGACACCAGACCGTGTGTCCTCGATCGAAGCTGCCGCTTCCTGGATGCAATATTGCACCGCTTACATGCTCATTGAATATGGTGGGATGAAGCGCGGGGATACCGTCCTGATCACCGCCGCAGCCAGCAGCGTTGGATTGGCGGCAATCCAACTGGCAAATGTGGTTGGCGCGAGACCGATTGCCACAACCAGGAACGCGGACAAGGTGCAGGCCTTGCTTGAGGCAGGAGCAAGCGCGGTCATCAACACGAAGGAAAGCAATCTGGTGGAGCAAATGCGCCAATTGACCAATGGGAAGGGAGCGGACATTATTTTTGATCCGGTTATTGGGCCACAGTTGGAGGCATTGTGCGAAGCCGCCGCGCCGTCCGCTCAAGTTTTTCTCTATGGATTGCTGGATCCGCGGCCGGTTCCATTTCCCTTGATCACAGCGCTTACGAAGGATCTCACGTTTCGTACCTATAAGATGTCGCTGCTCACGGGAAATCCAGAACGTCTGGAACACCTGAAGGCCTGGATAACTCAGCAGCTCGAAAGCGGGGCGTTAAAGCCGAAGATCGCGCGTGTATTTCCCTTTAAACAAATGGTCGAAGCACATCGTTACATGGAATCGAGCGAGCAGATCGGCAAGATTGTAGTCAGCGTGCCGTGAAGCACCCTGACCACAATCGAAACCACCGCATCTGCTTATTACAAGTTATTGGGGAGGATGTAACTCAAGGACCACGGCGCTTTTGTCGCCGACGCGAAGTCCACGGTTGTAAGGATCATATCGGCATCGGTTACGATGCCCGCGGCAGGCTGCTTCAATTCAGCTGCCGTGCCGCGGCTTCTTTCGCCATGAGTTTCGATCAGCCCTACGAACATCCGGGGAAGACATTGAGGGGTTGGCCGGTTTCGAGGAAGGATTTCATGCTGGAGAGCACGCGTGGCCAGCCTCCGGAAACCTTGGCAGTCATGGTCGAACCAGGCTTGAAGTCGCCATGTTTTACCGTGAGGCAGACCACGTCTTTCATAGGCTCAATTTCAAAAGTCACGCGGGAAACATCCGCTGCGTTGTCAGGATCCACCCAGGTCAACACCAAACGTTTTGGCGGTGTGCTTTCCAGGACCTCGCCGACCACCATGACTTCACTCCTGTCATCCCCATCAACGTGCTGCCATTTGGACCCTTTCTTCCAGTCGGAGACATTCTCATTACCTGCCCAATACTTCCGGGCGAATTCGGGTTTGGTAATGGCGGCCCACAGGTTTTCCGGGGTCGTGCGAATATAAGTCACATAAACGAGTTCAGGCTTTTCCATAGTGTTATTCTTTCTGGTTTTCTTCGAGACCCTTTTTGAGATCGCTCAAGGCCTGAAGGCGATGGCGTTCATACTTGCTAATCCAACGCTCGTAGATCTCGTGCAGCGGCGTCGGATTGAGGTAATGCAGTTTTTCACGTCCGTGCCAGACGGTGGCGACAAGATTCGCCGCTTCGAGCAAGGCCAGATGCTTGGTGACAGCCTGTCGCGTCATGTCGAGGTGGGCACACAATTGGGTCAACGTCTGGCCATTGTTCTGGTGCAACTCATCGAGCAATTTGCGACGGCTTTCGTCAGCCAAAGCCTTGAACACTGCATTCATCACACACTTAGAATGTGCAACTATATGGTTGCCTGTCAAGGCTGCTCATTGAGTCGAGGTTTAATCGTGTTTTGGCAATTTGATGAGGTATGAACAATGGACTGATCGGTTCAGAATCATTGAGAGCACAAGGAGCGTCATTAATTTGGTTTGCCCCTCCTCAGCCACGCGCCGCATCTTCTTCTCCGCGAGCGTCTCGACCACTATTCCCGGAAGTTCCACGTGGTGATTTTAATTATTTAATCCCGGTTGTTTCGTTGGCTGGAAATTGAGTGGGCGCCATCGAGTGCCTTGTTCTGAGAGGCGAGCCGGGACAGACGTTTCAGCGCCAGGCAGAGCAGCGTGGCGACGCACAGGATCAGCAGCGATGTCCGAAGGTTGGATGCACTTGCAACCGAGATGCCGACGCCGCTGAACAGCGCCACATACGCCGCGACACAAATGGGACATTTGGGCAGCAAGACCAGCGTGGCGCCTGGAATAATCCAACCGGCGATCTCACCGCCACGCCGCCAGCGCGACGCGGGCCGAGGAGGGTTCTCGCGGGCCTGCGTCGCTACCTGGCGGCAGTGGCAAGTCTTCACGCGTGCGCCTCCGCCGAGTGGCAACACGAGTTGGCGTTTTGCGGAAGGGGCCCGTATTCGTCGTGGCGGCGAATCCAGAAGCCGGTTTCATTGCGCCCGAGTGGTGCGCGGTCGAGCCATTGGTACAAGCCCCAGAGGCCGTCCAGTCCACGCGCATAGGTGGAATAGGTGTGGTAGACGACACCGTCCTCGAGCACGAACGCGCTCATGCCGGGAGTCTCCCGGATGTAGGTCGCCCAGTCCGTGCCGACGCTTGCCGCGAGCTTCGTTCCGGCTTCGGTCACCGCGCTCGCGGCGATCTCGTTCGCGCGTGAACTGACTCCACTCTTGCGGAAGTTGTACTCGATTTCTCCCGAGCGCTGCTGCTCCTGAGTGTATGAGACGTTGAAATCGAGGTTGAAGTTGGTGCTGGACGACGACGCCCAGGGAAATGTCCAGCCCATCCGCCGCTTGTACGCCTGCAACTTCGCGAGCGGCGCGCGCGACACCGCGCAGAGCGTGACATCATGATTCGCGAGGTGGACGACGGAGCCGTTGAAGCCGTCCGCGATTGCCGAGCAGGACGGACAGCCCGCCTGGTAGTCGGGGCCGAACATGAAGTGATAGATGAGAAGCTGCGAGCGTCCTTTGAAGAGATCGGCGAGGAATACCTTGCCGTCGTCCGTCTCGAAGCGGTACTCCTTGTCGATTCGAACCCACGGCAGCTCCTGTCGCCATTGCGCCAGTTCGTCGCTGCGTCGCGTCAGCGCCTTCTCGGCCTCGAGGAGTTCCTTCCGGGCCGCAATCCATTCTTCTCGCGAGACTACCTTGTGTTTTGGCTGCAGACTTACCGGCTCAGACTTCGTTGTTTTTGTACTCATGTTTTTCTTTCCCTGGCTGATCCCGCGACTGCGGGACCGGCCGTTTGTTTACTGTTGTTTGTTTGTTTGCTGGTTGCTTGATTCTTTTAAGACTCACGCTTCATGATGCGGCTCCTCTTTGAGTGGGCTTCCCGCAATCGCTGGCGTGTCCGGCCCAGGAAACCTTGGTTGTCATGGTTGCTCTTGTGCAACTCATCGAGCGATTTGCGAGGGCTTTCGTCAGCCAGAGCTTGAACACTGCATTCATCTGAGATGAATATGCAACCAAATGGTTGCATGTCAAGCGTCATTAAGTGAGTGAGTAAAGTAATGGCAAAAAATAACGGGGATGCGCCTGATTGCGCTGATGGGTGCCGCTTCGGGTTGCCTGGATGGAACTATTTAGAATCGCGGGCCGAAGCGGGGATTCTTTTGGGGATTGATTCCTATAGACATGCCGACCCTACGGGCCTTAAGAAAGTCGCCGGTTTGCCCAGGTCAGATAAGTAAAATGTGGGCTGGAATGACGGTTTGACGAAAGCCATTCGCAAGTCACTCGAAGGGCCTTTCTTGCCAAAACTTTCCCGACTTCACTTAGGATTGCGGCTTCGCGGTTGTCTTCAGAACCAGACACCCATATCCAACGTGTAAATCCAACCCTTATTACCCGGCGAGAAAGGCAACGCGATGTTGCCAGCGGGTGCCTGAGATTCGAAGAGTGCCTGGAAATTCACCCGCATTTCCTTGCGCTGGAAGGGAAACGCTGTCAAGCCGAAGCCCAGCTCCCAGGGGCTGCCATATTGACCGAAGACTTTTGAAGGTGCGAAGTAGGCCTGCAACACCTTTGGCACGATCATCTTTGACGCCTGCAGCTGGAACCCATGGTCGAAGACGTTGTCGACAGGGATGGCCCCCCCCGTCACGTGAAAATTATCCAGACGTCGGAAATAATATTCGCCTTCGAGCGACCAGCCCTTGTACTTCATCCCCGCCTCCAGGTCCACCATCTGATATCTAAGCTCTTGGATACTGCCTGAAGTTCCAAACGGGTGAGGGCTGAAGATCAGTGTGCCATCCGAAAGGAAGAACTGGGTATTCTCGAAACCGTTTTCCTGGGGCTGAGATTGCGCAGACTCAGTGCTGTGGGTGTAATGGACACCGAAGAGCGTCGCCAGTTCCTGGTGTTCTTCATAGTCGCCAAATCCGAGGGTGGGCCCGAATTCTCCGGTGGTCGGCAGCCACCATAGGGCGGTCGCAACTGTATCCAGTTTGTTGTCCAACTGGGCCCCGCTGACACCCAACGTGCTGAGATTGTTTACCAGCGCCACTTTATACTGGAGGCGGGGAGGGGCAATCTTTCCTTCGAGCATGATCCCCGTCGAGTAGGAACCCCGGAAGAACTCATCTGCCATCGTGCGGTGATCGATTTTAATCCAATTCGGGAATGACTGGCTGGTGCTGCGCGTCGTCGGAACTGAGAAAATACCGCCCCTAAAATTCAGCCATTCATAGAATGAGTACGTTGCGTTTCCTCCGACATTGATCTGCGTTTGCTCGCCCATGGAACTATTTTGCGTCCAAACCCAGAATTGGTAGTCAAACCGCTCATCAAATAACCATCCCCGGAACATGATTTGCTCCCGGTTCAACTGGAAGTCCTGGCGCTGCTGGACTGGGTGGGTGCGCCCAAAAGCGTCAGTGTAACTGGGATCTATTCCAAGTTTGTTCAGGTAACGCAGATAAGTAAGAACGCCGAAACCCAGTTCCCCGAGGGGCCCGCGAGCGAGAACGAATCCCTTTCCAGGCTCATAGGGACCCCAGAACTTGGCCCAGCCCTCGGCCTTTGCACCTGCTGAAGGCATTGGCTCTGGCGGAGGCGGGGAGGTTGCCACTTGGGGCGCAGTTAGATCCGTCACCTGATTCGTGGTCGCGACAGGTTGCTGAGCGACGGGTTGTGGGGCGATTGTATCCTTGGACTGGGGAGCGCCCAGTTCCACTTCCAGTGCCTTCATCCGGGCATCGAAATCCCCAAGCTGCCGCTGCAGGTCCTTCTTCATGGACTGGAGTTCCTGCAGTTGCCGTTCTATACGTTCCCGCTTCTGGGCGTCAGTGGATGATTCCGGAGTCGTCTGCGCCTGCATCAATCCGGGCGTGAAAAGCAGGAACGGCAGCACCGCGATTATCCCCAACCGTCCAGAAACCCTCAACCCTTTCCTGGCGAAGTTCATAGTATTGGGGTTAGTGCACGCGTGACGACGCAGAACGGGAGGCGCGTTTCCGGCGGATATGCCGGGATGGCTGAGTTGCCCGGGAACGCCGGGATGGACGGCTCCGATGTTTCGGTTTTCCATTTCCGTTCCCATTTGGGGAAATTGCTTCTTCCTTGGGCATCGCGGGTGGGACGGCTGCTTTTTTGGGCGCCTTCGGTGGGAGGTCGAAAACACGAACACCCGGGATCTCCGCTGCAGGAAACGTCCACTCGCGATTGGCCAGTGAAAGGCGGATCGCCTCCACGCCCCCCGCCCAGCGCTCGTTGACGGTCGCACGAGAAAACTCCGCGTCTTTCCATTGTCCGGAAGTGGACCGATGGGTATCGGTCAGAAAAGCGACGGTCCACTTGCGGTCGTCGTATTGCGTAGCGATCCGCATCACGTCGGGATTGTCTTTCAGATGAGCCGGCATTTTGGCCAGCAAGCGTCCGATGGAGGCACGCAGCTCGCCAATCTCCCTGAGCCGGTCCGTGCTGAACCGCTGCTTGCTGGAATACTGAATGTCCTTGATGCGCTCCAGCACCTGAACCATGTCATGCGGTTTCTCACCCTTGTTAGGAAAGAGATTGACCTGTACGATGAGGGCAGTGGTCAGTGGCTTTTGGTCCCAGACGTAAGTGATCGGCGTGTTGGAGACGAGGCCGCCGTCCCAATACTCCTCGCCATCGATCTCCACTCCGGGAAATGCGGGTGGCAGTGCACCGCTGGCCATCACATGCCTGGATGTGATCCGGATATCCCGCGTATCGAAGTACTTCGATTCACCCGTACGCACGTTCGTTGCCCCGAGGGACAATCGCATCTTGCCTGAATTGAGCAGGTCGAAATCGACGAGCTCTTCCAGTGTTGGTTCGAGTGGGGAGGTGTCGTAGAAACTAAGCTCGTTGGGAGATGCCGACGGCATCAGCAGTGGGGATGGATGGCGAGGCACGTAGAACCCTGGAATGCCACACGTCGCTCCGCTCAAGACACTCAGGCGGTCCAGAAACGGCCGAATCGGGTCGAGCACTGGAGGAGGCGTCAGCGGGGCGTAGGCCGACACGCGGTACCAAAATTCGCGCAATCGTTCGACGCGGCGTTCGGGCGGATTGCCAGCGATGATGGCGGCGTTTATAGCTCCAATTGAGATGCCGACCACCCAGGTTGGCAACATGCCGGCCTCGGCCAGAGCTTCGTAAACGCCAGCATGATAGGAGCCCAAGGCGCCGCCACCCTGCAACAGCAGGATTTCGTGGTCAAAATGACTTCGTTTTATTGTTCGCTGCTTCATGGGAATAAGAGTTGGAGAGATCGCGGTCAAATTGAATTGTCTTTTGCTACCCGCTTCGTTGCGGCTGGCGATCTCTCTCCTGTATTGCAAGACGATACGCAGGCTGGTGTGGCGGAAGATATGGGGTTTTGACCCCAGGCTGAGGCTGGTCGTGAGTCTGGAGATCCTGAGTTATACCGAATGCCAAAATCAATTTCCGAAATGGGGAAAAGAACCGGATGAATGAAGGCGATAAGCCTGATGAACGTGGAGACTGAGAATGGCATGGCCTTGGGGCAATAGTATCTACACAAGTCCGGCAAGTGGCTGTAGTGCGGGTCGAAGGACGCTCATGGGTTGTTGGGTTGGAGACTTGCAGGTGAGAATGCTGCGACCCGGAAAGCGGGGGTTGCGCCATCCTGTTCCGCTTCGGATGGCGGGAGTTGAAAGTTGGCATCGTGGGTCGAAGCGGTTTTTTAGGGGAACGTGTTCCCAGGCCTGCGCCTGCGGCTCCGACCTGGGCTAAGATAAAGCCGGCCCTTTGGGCCTGAAGAAATGGAGGCTCGAGCGAATCGGTACGCTTCGTGCAATTTTCCGACTTGTGTAGATACTCATGCCTTGGGGAGGAGGAATTTCGTTAGTCGTTGGTGCAGGGTGTTTTTGATTTGAGGCGGCGTCGTCGTTGTCGGCCTTCTCAAACCAAAATGCCTCCTGCCCATCCGGAAATTTCTTTCGGCATGCGGTATAACACTCCCTAGCCCTCGCAGCATTTCGGGCTTATTCACAGTTGATGAAAGGCGAAAGCTTTTATCAATAGGAGAAGCATGGATGACTCGGAGCATGGGATTGTAATCGTTGGAGCGGGTCCGACGGGGCTGGCTTTAGGCGCGGAACTGAAACGGATCGGTGTTTCTTCACTGATTCTGGATCGGCTTGCTGTCGGTGCCAATACTTCGCGCGCTGCGGTCATTCATGCGCGCACGCTGGAGGTGTTGGAACCGCTGGGAGTGACTGCCGAATTGCTTAAGGAGGGAATCGTTATCCCAACGTTTCGTATTCGAGATAGGAGTCGCATATTGGCCAGCGTCAGCTTCGCGGATCTGCATACAAAGTATCCATTCACTCTGATGTGTCCCCAGGATTGCACCGAGGCGATTTTGGCGCGGCGGCTTGAATCACTTGGGGGTGTTGTGCAACGTCCCTGTGAAGTGGTGGAGATCCGCCCCGGTGAAAATGAGGTGGAGGTGCAATTTAAAAGTGGCGGGGAGGTTAGAACCATGCACGCACAATGGGTGGTGGGTTGTGACGGTATGCACAGCATAGTCCGCGAACAGGCCGCGATTCCGTTTCTGGGCGGCGCTTATGAGGAAAGCTTTGTGCTGGCTGACGTGGAGATGGATTGGCCTCTCGGCAGGGAAGAGGTGAATTTATTCTTTTCGGGCGACGGGTTGGTGGTTGTGGCGCCACTGCCCGGCAATCATTTCCGCATTGTGGCGTCGGTGACAGAGGCGCCGCCTGAGCCTTCGATTGCAGACTTTCAGCAGATTCTGGAGGAGCGCGGGCCGGAGAAGGGTGCCATGACCATTCATCGAATGGCGTGGTCGTCTCGATTTCACGTCCAGCACCGGATTGCCAAGTCTATGCGGCAAGGGAGAGTCCTGCTGGCTGGCGATGCGGCGCATGTGCATAGTCCTGCGGGCGGCCAAGGCATGAATACAGGGATTCAAGATGCCATCGCGCTCGCTGGTGCGTTAAAAGTAACGCTTCAAGGAAATGTCACCGCCCTGGATGCATGGGAGGAGAAACGGTTGGAGATTGCGCACTCAGTCGTGAAAATGACTGATAGAATGACGAAGATGGCGACGGCTTCGTCGTCTGGCGTAAAGATTTTACGCAATGCGGTGGTGAGCATTATCGGGCATATTCCGTTTGCGCAACATGCGTTGGCGGAGAAGTTGTCGGAGTTGGATAATAGATGAGGGGGAATGGATAATTTGGAGGGTGGGACGGGGGTTGCGGCGGTGCGCACGGTGAGTGTCATTACTTTGGTTTGGCCTTTTCCTTTCGTTTCTGGAGCAAGCCCTTTTTCGAAGGGAATCCGAAGGCCACTTCTTTTCAGCTAACCTGGACAGTAGTTAAGCAGCGTTGTAGCAAAATGTGTCGAGCGGATAAAGGGTTCAATGTTTCAGCCGATAGAATCTTTGCGAGTTTGTTGCGGTTGCATCGACATTCGTCCAGGCTCCGGTGTTGTCCGAGAAGTTGGTGGAGAGGTTGAGCCACAGCCCGGTGGTCAGGTTCGTGGTGTACTGGAGAATGTATGGAGTATTCGTCATTCCCAGCCACGTGAGCGTAGCGGTTCGAGGATTGGAACCACTGGTCCGAACGCTTGAAATAATGCCGCCGGGCGGGAGGAGTGGCAGGTTACTCATGCGGAAAACGGTTCCCAGTCCGCCAATACCCCCGTCCGTCGCTGTGCCGTAAAAATTGCCATCGCCACCGGGAGTTAACGCCGCATTTGCATAGTATCCGCTCGGATAGAAGCTATACTCTGCCGAGTCATCCGCTAAATTGAAATTCGCAACCGATGTGAACTGGCCGCTGGGCGTTATTTTGAAAATGGTCCCGCCACCGTTGTAACCGCCCCATGTAGTCGTACCGTAGAAACACCCATCGACCCAGGGCGTCAAACCCGCGTACGGAGCAGAACCATCGTAATAAGAGTCGAGATCATGCAACGTGGTAATTATACCCGCGGGTGTAACACGAAACACGGTCCCGTCAGAACTATAGCCTGACGTGGTACCATAGAAATTACCATCGCTACCGAGGACCAACGCGCCATACGGAGCGGCCCCGTTGGTATTGTCATCGAACGAAACCAGTGAGGTTAATACGCCATTAGTCGTCACTTTATACACGGTTCCCCAACCACCATTCGTTCCGCCATTTTCCGTCGTGCCGTAAAACGCGCCATCATTGCCCAAGGTCAATGCTGCGCGTGGATTGGCTCCATTGGTGTTGCTGAAGGAGGCGATGACGGTCAATAATCCGTTGGTGGTGACTTTGAAAACTGTTCCCAGGTTGCTGGCCCCGCCTCGATAGGTCGTGCCGTAAAGGTTTCCGTCACCTCCGAAAATCAGGCCGGCATAGGGATTCGCTCCATTGGTTGAGTAAAACGTGGCAAGCATCGTCTGCCCTTTGTTCGTTGTATATTTGAATATCGTGCCATAATTGCTGATGCCGCCTTGATACGTCGTTCCGTAAAACTCGCCGCTGCTGCCGAGAGTCAATCCGGAATAAGGAGTTCCGCCGTTCAGGCCGCCGAAATTCAGCAGTGTGGTAAACGAGTTATCCGTTTTTTTGACTCGAAAGATTGTTCCCCAACCTCCAGCGTCGCCGCCGGCTGAGGTTGTTCCATAGAAATTCCCGTCTGTTCCAACCGTCAACGCCGCATTGGGATTGGCTCCGTTGCAGACAAAAGATTTCAACGTCGACAGACCCCCGTTTGTGGTCACTTCAAAGACGAGTCCATAGCCGCCAAGGCCGCCACCAGGGGCCGTGCTATAAAAGTTGCCGTCGCTAGCCAGGGTCAACCGGCTGTTGGGCGATGCCCCGATCGTCATATTAAACGAAAGCAGAGAAGTCATCGCCCCATTGGTCGTGATTTGGAACATTGTACCACGGCCGATGCTCCCTCCCCCCGCCGTCGTTCCATAGAAATTTCCGTTGGTTGAGAGCGTCAGGGGCCCCACCGGATACGCGCCATTCGAATTATTGAAGTAGAATAGTGTCGTTAATGCTCCATTCGTGGTTACCTTGAAGATTGTTCCAAAATCACCGGGGCCGCCATGAGAAGTGGTGCCGTAAAGTTGCCCGTCCTTGCCCAGCGCCAGTCCGGAACGTGGATATGCCCCATTGGTGTTGTTGAAGGAGACCAGTGAAGTCAATGTTCCGTTCGGCGTAATTTTAAATACTGTTCCGTAATTGCTGGCACCGCCGCGATAGGTCACGCCATACAGATTGCCGTCATATCCAAAGGTCAACTTCGAATCACCGGCAGGATTGTCTCCATTCGTGCCAGCGAATGATGTCAGCGTGGTCAAAACCCCGCCGGGGGTGATTTTAAACACCGTGCCAAAATTGACGTAATTTTCGCCGTCAAAGCCACCCCAGTATGTCGTCCCGTAAAAGTTGCCATCTGCCCCCAGAACGAGGCCATTGGGACTCTGGCCAGACTCCCATCCGTAGAAATTAAACAGAGTCACCAGCGTGCCGCTGGTCGTCACTCGAAACACTGTTCCCGCGTTATTTGTCCCCCCGTCATAGGTCGTGCCGTAGAGATTGCCGTCGTTTCCCAACGTCAGCCCGGAGCGGGGATAGGAGCCATTGGTGCCATTGAAAGAGACCAACGTGGTCAAAGCACCAGTAAAGGGAGTGAACTTAAAAACCGTCCCATAGCCATTGGTGCCCCCTTGCGACGTTGTGCCGTAAAAATTGCCATCCGCAGCCTGCACCAGGTCGCCTTGCGGAGTTAGTCCATTGGTGCCAACGAATGCAAACACGGGCTCCGGTTGAAGTGTCTGAGACCGGGCAATTGCCAGGGTGCAGGCGAAAAAAAGGCCTGCGAATAAATGTTTCATCATGAATGATCCTCCGCTGACTACACACGCGCGGCGCATGGTTTTCAACTACTTTTGTATAGAGGAATGCTATTTTGCCAGCATTGTCAACACCAACCCCGCGCAGCATCCGATTTTTTGAACGGGACTCGAAGGGCAGCGAGGACATTAAAAAATAGGATGGAAGATGTGTGGGCGCGGCGGATGGCGAGTTTCGAATTTCGAATGAAGATGCTCCGCCTTCCGTTGCTCGGCGGCTACGGGGGACGAGGTTGGAGAGGGGATTTTGGCGTGGTGGAATCCTTCGGTTGGGCTGGGAGGAGCAGGTTGGCGTGTGGGGCCGAAGGTGTTCAAAACAATCATTACCCGGGGCTCAGCACTGTAGAGACCAGTGCTTCACCCCGGGCTATAACGTGGGCGGGCTTTCAGCCCTTTCCATAGAGCCTCTGGGGCGAGGCTGGAGGGGATTTTGGGGTGGTGGAATCCTTCGGTTGGAGTGGGAGGAGCAGGTTGGCGTGTGGGGCCGAAGGTGTTCGAAACAACCATTACCCGGGGCTCAGCACTGTAAAGACCAGTGCTTCACCCCGGGCTGTAACGTGGGCGGGCTTTCAGCCCTTTCCATAGAGCCTCGGGGGCGAGGTTGGAGGGGATTTTGGCGTGGTGGAATCCTTCGGTTGGGCCGGGAGGAGCAGGTTGGCGTGTGGGGCCGAAGGTGTTCGAAACAACCATTACCCGGGGCTCAGCACTGTAGACACCAGTGCTTCACCCCGGGCTGTAACGTGGGCGGGCTTTCAGCCCTTTCTATAGCGCCTCGGGGGACGAGGCGGAGAGGGGAATTGTTGGGAATGTTGGAGGACGGAGGGGACGGATGCAGAAAATTCGAATGGCGATTTTTGAGTTTTGAATGGAAAGGGTGAGTTGGTTGAGTGTGATTGCCTGGGGAGAAATGTGATCCGGCTCACACCGGGATGCTACGGGGTATTGAGGCCTGGCGGTGGGATGGAGTCGTGGGTCGCGTGCGCGAAGGGGATCGCGAAGCAAGGTTAGAGACTCCTCACGTCGTCTCCTACGCGAGAGAACGTGCCTGGCGGTTGGATGGAAGTCGTGGGTCGCGTGCGCGGGTTGGGGTGAGGGGAGTGGTTAGATCGTGGGCCGTGTTTTCGGCGTGTGGCGTGTGGACGGACGCAGAAAATTTCGAATGGCGATTTTGAATTTTGAATGGAAAGGGTGAGTTGGATGAGTGCGATTGCATGGGGAGAAATGTGATCCGGCTCACACCGGATGCTACGCGGTATTGAGGCCTGGCGGTTGGATGGAGTCGTGGGTCGCGTGCGCGAAGGGGATCGCGAAGCAAGGTTAGAGACTCCTCACGTCGTCTCCTACGCGAGAGAACGTGCCTGGCGGTGGGATTGGGATTGTGGGGCGCGTGCGCGTATGGAGGCGAAGTTGGGCGGGCACCGAAGTCCGCCCTATCGAGCCAAAAGGGTGGTTGTGATTAGCTGGCGAGTTTTTGGTAGCGGTCGGTGACGTAGTCCCAGTTGATGATGTTGAAGAAGGCGGCGACGTAGTCGGGTCGGCGGTTTTGGTATTTCAAATAGTAGGCGTGTTCCCAGACGTCGATGCCGAGGAGCGGGGTGTGGGTGAGGTTGGTCCCGTAGCGGCCCTTGAGGGCGTCGGCACCGGCGGTGGTGCCGGGTGCGCCGAGGCCGAGGGAGATGGGGGTGTCCTGGTTGGCGGTGGAGAGGATGGAGAGATGTTTGTCTGTTCCGATGACGAGCCAGGCCCAGCCGCTGCCGAAGCGTCCGAGGGCGGACTTGGTGAGTTCGTCTTTGAAGCCGGTGAAGTTCATAAAGTATTTGTCGATGGCCCGGGCGAGTTCGCCTTTGGGTTCGCCGCCACCGTTTTTGCTGAGCATTTGCCAGAAGAGGGAATGGTTGTAGTGGCCGCCGCCGTTGTTTTGGATGGCGGTGCGGACGGTTTCGGGGAGGGCGTGAGGATTATTGAGGAGTTCTTCGAGAGATTTTTTCTCGAGGTCGGGGTGGCCGGCGAGGGCTTTGTTGAGATTGGTGACGTAGGCTCCGTGGTGTTTGTCGTGATGGATTTCCATTGTCTTCGCGTCGATGTGGGGTTCGAGGGCGTCGAAGGCGTACGGCAATGGCGGGAGGGTGAAGGGGGCGGTGCTGGTGGGGACGGCGGCGATGGGGGTGTTGGTGTCGGCGGCAAGTGCGGGGAGGATGGTGGCACAGGCGGCGGTGGCGATGGCGGTGGTTTTGAGAGCGTGGCGTCGAGTGATCATAAGTAAACCCTTTCGGTTAAAAGCTGATTTCTGCGGATACCCTGTTTCCCAGAGGTCAATTGGTTGAGGGAAGATAGACGATGTGGGTGGCGGGTGGCAAGTGCGGGGAAGGAGGGTTTTGGGGGAGCCAAGTGGAATTGAGAGGTCAGCCGAGTTTCTTCAGAATTTTTTTGTGGGCGCTGGGGAAGGGGAGTTGGTGGAGTTCGGCGAGGGTCTTCCATTGAGTAGGTAAATGGGTTTGAGTGTCTGGATTGGCGAGGGTGGCGCGAAAGACTTGGAGTGTGATGCGGTAGCGGGTGATGGTGTGCTTGATGGTGCAGAGTGGAGTGGGGGAGTGTAAAGTAAGGCGAAGAGGATCGATTTGTGTGGCCGGGGTGGGATGAGGGAGGTCGGGGTTTACTTCGAGGTTGGGGAATTCCCAGAGGTGTGCATTGACGACACCGGCGGGGCGTTGGGTGACGAGGAAGCGGTGTTGATGTTCGATAACGAAGGCGAAGAATTTTCGTTGGGTTGCGGCAGTGCGTTCGCCGAGGTTGGGAAGCGATTCGACTTTGCCAGTGTGGTGGGCGATGCAATCTTGACGCACGGGACAGATGAGACATTGCGGTTGGCGTGGGGTGCAGATCAGAGCGCCGAGTTCCATCAGGGATTGATTTAAATGAGAGCAGGCTGAGGGGTGAGACTTGTTATTATTTGAATTGCTTGCAGAGACGACGAGAGCTTCGGCGAGGGACCAGAGTTGTTCGTTGGTGATTTTGTCACGGGGATTTTCTGCGATGCCAAAAAGTCGGGTGAGGACGCGGATGACATTGCCGTCGAGGAGAGGCTTGGGTTGATTAAAGGCAATGCTGGCAATGGCGCCGGCGGTGTAGCGTCCGATGCCTTTGAGAGCGAGAATGGAATCGAAGTCGCTCGGGAATGAGCCGTCGTGCCGGGACATGATTTCCTGCGCAGCTTGTTGCATATTGCGAACGCGGGTGTAGTAACCGAGGCCTTCCCAGAGTTTGTGGATGCGTTCGGGAGCGGCTTCGGCGAGAGATTGGATGGTGGGCAGGTTTTGCATCCAATGTTCCCAGTAGGGGATGACGGTTTTGACCTGGGTTTGTTGGAGCATGATTTCAGAAACCCAGATGGCGTAGGGATCGCGGGTGCGGCGCCATGGGAGGTCGCGAGCGCTTTGTGAAAACCAGTGGAGCAGGGCGGAGGCGAGGGCGTGGATCTTCAAATCCTTTTGGGAAGGCTTGGGCTCGACATTCGGTTTAGCGCGGCGGACACTTTTGCTGCTCACAGTTGCGAAGATTAAGGCAAACCCATAGGATGACACAACGCTGTGAAACCAATTACCAGTCATACCTGCAAATTAACCGATGCTCAAGCGAAGGCGCTCGAGGTTTATTTGAAGTCACATGACTTCGAACTTCGGGAAGTGCCGTACGCGCGATTTGCCGGGGCCAAAAAGGATCTCAATGTGGTTTTCTACGAGAGTGGGAAGCTCGTTTTGCAGGGGAAGGGGACGCAGGATTTCATTGAGTTTGTGCTGGAACCTGAAATTTTACAGGAGGCCAAGCTGGGTTACGAGGAGGTGCTGAATCCTGAGTTGCTGGCGCCCAGATTGGGTGTGGACGAAAGTGGCAAGGGTGATTTTTTTGGGCCTTTGTGCGTGGCAGGGGTGTATGTAAATGAATCGGTCGTGAGGGCATGGAAAGAGGCGGGGATTCGCGATTCAAAGAACATTTCCAGTGATAAGAAGATCCGGGAGCTGGCCGAACTCATCCGCGAAACCCCCGGCTGTGTGACGACTGTGGTGCCAATCGGAAATGAGGCATATAATAGGCTTTATGCGAAAATGAGGAGTGTAAATACCCTTTTGGCTTGGGGGCACGCACGGGTGATCGAGAATTTAATGGGACGGCAGCAAATGATGAAACCGCCTCCGATTCGGGCGATTAGCGACCAATTTGCTGCGAGCAAAGATACTGTGGCGAAGGCGTTAATGAACTTGGGCCGGCAAGTTGAGTTGGTGCAAAGGCATAAAGCGGAAGAGGATATAGCAGTCGCAGCGGCTTCCATTTTAGCCAGAGATGAGTTCGTGAGCCGACTAGGGACTTTGGAAAAGCAGTATGGAATGGGGTTTCCCAAGGGGGCTTCTGTTCTGGTTGACAAAGCAGCAAAAGAATTTGTCAGCCGTTATGGGAGTGAGGAATTGACGAAAGTGGCTAAGATGCATTTTCGCACGGCCTTGCGCGCGCAAGGGTTGCCAGAACCCCCAAAAACCGAGTGGCGGCGAGCTTCCTCTTCTAAGAACAAAGAAAAGGACTAAAAAAGTGCACAGAAGTGATGAAAAAGCGATTGACAGTCGTTATTACCCCAAGTAATTTCGATTTCAGTCATTGGGCCGTAAGACGAAAAAAATCATAGCCCCGGCAAGTTTTTTCGGTAATAAAGCTTGGGGAATGGTTTTTTGTCGCTTTTGTGTGTCAGGATTATAAGGTCATTTATGGCCATGCCCATGTAGCTCAGTTGGCAGAGCACGTCCTTGGTAAGGACGAGGTCATCAGTTCAATCCTGATCATGGGCTCCATTTAAATAGAAGCTGAATAGAGAAAAGTAAAAAATAACACCAGGAGATCGAGTAATGGCAAAAGAAAATTTCAATAGAACGAAACCGCACGTCAACGTCGGAACGATTGGTCACGTTGACCATGGTAAATCCACTCTTACTGCCGCCATCGTGGAAGTGCAAAACCGCAAAGGTTTGGCTCCGAAAATCTCCTACGCTGAAATCACTAAGGGCGGAACTGTGCGCGATGAAACCAAGACAGTAACCATTGCTGTTTCTCACGTGGAATACGAAAGCGCCACCCGTCACTACGCTCACGTTGACTGCCCTGGACACGCTGATTATGTAAAGAACATGATCACCGGTGCTGCGCAGATGGACGGTGCCATTCTGGTGGTCAGCGCTGCTGATGGTCCCATGCCTCAGACCCGCGAGCACATTCTGTTGGCTCGTCAGGTCGGTGTGCCTGCAATCGTGGTCTTTTTGAACAAGGTTGACCTCGTTGATGATCCGGAATTGTTGGATCTCGTCGAAATGGAAATTCGTGACTTGTTGAACAAGTATCAATTCCCAGGCGACAAGACCCCGGTTGTTCGTGGTAGCGCCACTGCCGCCATGGCTGCGAAGCCTGAAGGTGAGAAGGCTATCCAGGACTTGTTGGACGCTGTTGATGCCTTTATTCCGCTGCCGACTCGCGAAGTCGACAAGCCGTTCTTGATGTGCATCGAAGACGTATTCAACATTGAAGGTCGTGGAACCGTGGTGACTGGTCGCGTTGAACGCGGTGAGTTGAATCGTATGACCGAAGTTGAAATCATAGGACTTGGCGAGACTCGCAAGACCACAGCAACTGACATTGAAATGTTCCGTAAGCTGTTGGATAAGGCCAGTGCTGGTGACAACGTTGGCGTGCTTTTGCGCGGCACCAAGAAGGAAGAAGTTGAGCGTGGCATGGTTTTGGCCAAGCCAGGCACAATTAAGCCCCATACCAAGTTCAAGGCTGAAGTATATGTGCTCTCCAAAGAAGAGGGTGGTCGTCATACTCCGTTCTTCAACAAATATCGTCCTCAGTTTTACTTCCGCACCAGCGATGTCACTGGAAATGTGACCTTGCCTGAGGGAGTTGAAATGGTGATGCCTGGTGATAACGTTTCGGTTGAAATCGAGCTTATTGCCCCGGTCGCCATGGAAAAAGGACAACGTTTCGCCATCCGTGAGGGTGGACGCACGATCGGTGCCGGTCGTGTGAGTGACGTGGTCGTTTAAGTTTTGGCTTGAGCTTATGGAGCGTGGGAGAGTATTCTCCCACCTCCTTTTTTGTCTGGTTTGAAACTTAGAGATAGCCACTCTCAAACAGACGAGTAGGGCGGTAGCTCAATTGGTAGAGTAGCGGTCTCCAAAACCGTCGGTTGGGGGTTCGAGTCCCTCCCGCCCTGCCAAAACTGAAGTCGGAGGGGTGGCAGAGTGGTCGATCGCGGCGGTCTTGAAAACCGTTAAGGTGTAACAGCCTTCGGGGGTTCGAATCCCTCCCCCTCCGCCAAGTGTAAGCGTAAGTGTAAAGACTGTGAATAATAACTATTTTATTTATATCTGGATCGCCATAGCGGTTGTGGCCTTCGCGATTTTGTGGAAGCAAGGCCAGTTGTTGCGGCTGTCCAACTACATCCAGGAAACCCGGGAGGAGTTGAAGAAGTGCACTTGGCCGACTTGGGCGGAGCTGAAAGGTTCAACTCTGGTGGTGATGATTTGCATCGCGTTGATTGCCATCTTCACGATTGTGGTTGACTTTGTTTTTGCAAGTTTCGTCCGCTGGGTTTCATAAAAAGGATATCATTATGCGAAGCCAGTGGTTTGTAATACATACTTTGTCCGGACAAGAGCAAAAGGTTAAAGAGAGCATTGAGAAGCGGATTAAAGCCGAGGAGATGGAAGAATACATCAAGGAAGTCCTCGTGCCGATGGAAAAGGTTGTTGAAGTTCGCAACCAGAAGAAGACGGTGTCCACCCGCAAGCTCTGGCCCGGTTATGTCTTCGTTGACATGGCGCTCTTGGACGAAAACAAGCGCATTATCGAGAAACCTTGGTATTTCATTAAAGAGACCCAGGGGGTGATCGGTTTTGTTGGTGGTGAGCCACCTACGCCGACTCCAGCGGATGAAGTCGAGTCCATCAAGTCGCAGATTTCTGACTCGGAAGAGCGCGAGAAGCCGAAGGTCAATTTTGAAGTAGGTGAGACGGTCAAAATCAATAATGGACCGTTCCTTAATTTCAGCGGCGTAATTGAGGAAATTGAGCCCGAGCGCGGCAAGTTGAAGGTAACGGTCAATATTTTCGGTCGTAACACGCCGGTGGAATTAGAATACTGGCAGGTAGAAAAAGCTTAATTAGAGATTTTATGGCAAAGAAGATTACTGGACAGATTAAATTGCAAATTCCTGCCGGGCAGGCAAATCCGGCACCGCCCGTTGGTCCTGCTTTAGGTCAACACGGCGTGAACATCATGGCGTTTTGCAAAGAATTTAATGCGGCTACAAAAGCAGATACTGGTCTCGTCATTCCGGTGGTGATCACCGTTTATCAAGACAAGTCATTTACCTTCATTACCAAATCTCCACCCGCTTCTGTTCTGCTGAAGAAAGCTGCTGGAATTACTTCCGGTTCCAAGACGCCCAACAAGGAAAAGGTTGGCAAGGTAACGCGTAAGCAGGTCTTGGATATCGTAAAGTTGAAGCTCAAAGATTTGAACGCGTCTTCCGAGGAAGCTGGTTTTCGCGTTGTAGCTGGAACTGCCCGCAGCATGGGCATTGACATTGTCGGTTAAATTCAACCGCGGGAGAGCTCATAACTCGTTTGCACCGCTCAAATAAATGCCAAAGAAATACAGTAAGAGATATAGGAAAGGCCTCGAGTTGGTAGATGCAAAGAATCACTACCCCCTCAAGAATGCCGTGGAAGTGTTGGCCAAGTTCCCGAAAGCCAAATTCAACGAAACGGTCGAGGTTGCTTTCAGGCTAGGCGTCGATCCCAAACAATCGGACCAAATGGTTCGTGGCACAGTTCCTTTGCCTCATGGCAGTGGAAAAACAGTGAAGGTCCTTGTTTTCGCCAAGAACGGTGCCGCGGCTGATGCGGCTCGTGCAGCAGGAGCTGAGTTTGTCGGGTATGAGGAAATGATCAAAAAGTGCGTCGAAGGATGGACTGACTTTGATATTGCCATCGCTACTCCTGAGTCAATGGTCGAAGTTCGTAAGTTGGGTAAGGTGCTGGGGCCTCGCGGTTTAATGCCTAATCCCAAGACTGGCACTGTAACTGACGACACTGCCAAAGCGGTGAAAGAAGTTAAAGCGGGCCGCGTTGAGTTCAAGCTGGATAAGTCTGGTAATGTTCATGTTCCCGTTGGAAAGGCCTCCTTTACGCCCGCCCAACTCGCGGAAAATGCCCGTGCTGTTATTGAAGCGGTTGCCAAGGCCCGTCCATCAAGCGTAAAAGGCTCTTATCTCCAGAGCTGCACGCTGTCTGCTACCATGAGTCCGCCCGTGCGCATTGATTTGCGTGAGTTTGTGGCGACTGTTTAACCCTTAATTTCACAAGAACATGCGTGCTGAAAAGAAAAACATTACTCAAGAATATCTTTCCCGCCTGAATGCGTCGCCCTTCTTTATTGTGGTGAACTATCAAGGCTTGAAGGTGGGACCGATCACTGATTTGCGCAAACGCCTGATTAAGGCTGGAGCTGAGGTCCACGTGGTCAAAAACTCATTATTCCGCATCGCCGCCAAGGAAGCCGGTGTGGCAGATTTGAATGGCGCTTTGACCGGACAGATTGCTGTAATTACTGGTCAGAAGGACGTTTCTGCAGCTGCCAAGATCGTTAAAACCTTTAGCAGCGAGTTTGAGAAGCTGAAAGTTAAATTCGGTTATTTGAACAATAATCGATTGGAAGCGTCTGACTTGTCTGCGTTGGCAGATTTGCCGTCCATCGAAGTTCTCCGTGGCAAATTGCTCGGCGTTCTGCAAGCCCCGGCCTCTACGTTGGTGGCCTTGCTCAATACGCCAGGAAGCCAGCTAGCTCGTGTTTTGCAAGCCCGAGTAGACAAAGGAGCGTAATAGGGTATAATTTAGGGCTTTTGCAGCCCGAATGATTTCGGTCCCATTCTAGCCGATGGGATCGAAAATAACAAACAACAAGGTAAATCGTCGGCTTGCAGGCAGTAGGCTTAATGCATCCATGGCCGTGGATGGCGACGAGACTGAAAGGTTAACATGGCTGACTTAGCAACACTCGTAGATCAACTCGGAAAATTGACCGTTATCGAAACCGCAGAATTGGTTAAGCAACTGGAATCCGCCTGGGGCGTTACTGCCGCAGCTCCCGTTGCCGCAGCTGCCGCACCTGGTGCTGGCGGTGGCGCTGCTGCTCCTGCAGCAGAAGCCAAGACTGCCTTTGACGTGATCCTCGTCTCGGTTCCTGCCGACAAGAAGATCTCTGTCATTAAGGTTGTTCGTGAAGTCAAGGCTGGCCTCGGTTTGGCTGAAGCCAAAGCATTGGTGGAAGGTGCTCCAAAGCCCGTGCTCGAAGGTGCTCCAAAGGCGGATGCAGATGCCGCCAAGAAGAAGCTGGAAGAAGCTGGCGCCAAGGTCGAAGTCAAGTAATCGTCCTTTTATATTCAGGGCGGTAGGTTCATTCCTACCGCCCTGAATCGCCTGCAAGACTGATTTTTACGCCGGTACACTTGCAAACTGAATCGGAAGAAGCAGATTAAAGAAGATTTACAATCAAAACTGCGATGAGCGGTTTTAAGTCTGGCAAGAACTCTGTTGAACGCAGGGTGCTTGCCTTCTGTCGTTTATTGAAAACAAAATGTCGGGCAGTGTTGTCCGGCAATTATTAAAGGTCCAAATGCCATCGAGAGTAACTGAACGCATCAACTTCGGGAAAATTAAAGAAATCATCGCCCCGCCTAACCTTATCGAGTTGCAAACCAACTCGTACAAGGAGTTTCTGCAGGCTGAGGTCGCCCCCTCCAAGCGGAAGAACCTGGGATTACAAGCCGTCTTTACCGAGGTTTTCCCAATCGAAAGTTATGATGGCAAGTGTGTGCTGGATTTCCATAGCTATGAGATTGGCGAACCTAAACTCGACTGGCTGGAATGTTTGCGTGAGGGATTAACTTTCGGCGCTCCATTATACGTTACTTTTCTGCTCAAAGAGGAGAAAGGAACCAAGGAAGAAAAGGTTTTCATGGGCGAATTGCCCCTGATGACGCCTCAAGGCACCTTCGTTATCAATGGTGCTGAACGAGTTATCGTCAGCCAGTTGCATCGCTCGCCTGGATTAGCCTTTGAAAAGAGTATCCATCCGAACGGCAAGGAACTTTTCTCCTTCCGCATCATCCCAGACCGCGGTTCCTGGTATGAAGCACAATTTGATACCAGCGACCTGCTTTACGTCTATTTGGACCGTAAGAAACGCCGCCGTAAATTTTTGACAACGACTTTCTTCCGCGCTTTGGGTTATGGCTCTGACGCCGATATACTCAAGCTATTCTATGATATTGAAGAGCTGAGCGTTAAAGAAGCTGAGAAACTGGAAGACCTCCAGAATAAAGTTTTGATTGAGGATGCTCTTGATGCCGACAAGGGCATTGTTGTAGCTCGCGCTTTTGAGCCGCTTTCAAAAGCGGTCGTGAAGCAAATTTCCGAGGTTGGCATCAACAAGATTAAAGTCGTTGATACCACTTCTGACGAAGGGATCGTCATCAAGTGCATGAAGAAGGATCCGGCCAAGAACGAGGACGAAGCGTTAAAGGATATTTATCGTCGTCTCCGCCCTGGGGATCCGCCGACTGCTGCGAACGCGCGTGCTTTGATCAAGCGCCTGTTCTTTGATGCCAAGCGTTATGACCTAGGTCGTGTCGGTCGTTATAAGATCAACCAGAAGCTCGGCATTAAGGGCGGCGACTCGCGCATTTTAACGAAGGAAGATCTCGTGGCAGCGACGAAATACCTTCTGCGCCTGAAAAAGGGTGAAGGTACGTTGGACGACATCGATCACTTGGGAAGTCGGCGTGTTCGTACTGTCGGTGAATTGCTCGCCAACCAGTGCCGTGTTGGTCTGGCCCGTACTGAACGTCTGGTGAAGGAACGCATGACCCTGTTCGATCAGGGCATGGAGAGCATGACTCCGCAGAAGCTGATCAATCCGAAAGCTCTCTCGGCTGTCATTCGCGACTTCTTTGGCCGCAGTCAGTTGTCGCAGTTCATGGACCAGATTAATCCCTTGGCAGAACTGACGCATAAGCGCCGTCTGTCGGCTCTCGGGCCTGGCGGTCTTTCCCGAGATCGTGCCGGTTTCGAAGTGCGTGACGTGCATCCGTCTCACTACGGTCGTATTTGTCCGGTCGAAACTCCTGAAGGTCCAAACATTGGTTTGATTGCGTCGCTCGCGACTTTTGCACGCATCAATGATTTTGGCTTCCTCGAAACTCCGTACCGCAAGGTGGAGAATGGTCGTGTGAGCAATCATATTGATTACCTCACTGCTGACCGTGAAGAGGCCTTCACTGTAGCCCAAGCCAACGCGGTGATTGATGAAAAGGGTCACTTCCTGACGGAACGCGTTATGTGCCGGGCGAAGGGTGACTTCGTTGATGTTGAGCCTGCACGCGTTGACTACATGGACGTGTCTCCAAAGCAGCTCGTATCAGTTGCAGCCAGCTTGATTCCGTTCCTGGAACATGATGATGCGAACCGCGCTTTGATGGGTTCGAACATGCAACGCCAGGCAGTTCCGTTGCTGATTACCGACGCTCCCTTGGTAGCGACCGGGTTGGAAGATCGGGTGGCGCGCGACTCGCGCGCAGTCATCGCTGCAGAAGAGGGCGGCAAGGTCGCCTCAGTGATAGGCAACCAGGTTATCATCACGGCTGATGGCAAATTGCCTGAAACCAAGAAGAAGATTAAACACAGCCCGGAGAACGGGGTTTACGTCTATCAAATTCGTAAATTCATGCGTTCCAACGCCGCCACCTGCATTAACCAGAAGATCCTGGTAAACAAGGGTGATACCGTGAAGAAGGGCCAGGTTATTGCCGATGGTCCTTGCACACAGGGTGGGGAACTGGCGCTTGGCCGTAACGTTCTTTGCGCGTTCATGCCTTGGAACGGTTACAACTTCGAAGACGCCATCCTGATCAGCGAGCGTATTGTAAAGGACGACATCTTCACTTCGATCCACATCGATGAATTCGAGGTGGGCGCACGTGATACCAAGCTGGGACCTGAAGAAATCACTCGCGACATCCCCAACCTTGGAGATGAAGCATTAAAGAATCTTGGGCCTGATGGTGTTATCCGCGTCGGAGCCGAAGTCAAGCCAGGCGACATCCTCGTCGGCAAGATTACGCCGAAAAGCGAAACCGAACTGGCTCCAGAAGAGCGGTTGCTACGCGCCATCTTCGGTGAAAAGGCCGCTGACGTGAAAGACACATCGCTCAAAGTTCCTTCGGGCACTTATGGCATTGTCATGGACGTCAAAGTTTCTGCGAAGAAGGAAGCTGAACAGAGCATGCGCGTTTCCACGGAAGAGAAGCGTCAGTCCAAAGAAGTGGAAGAGGAGTACAAGAAGAAGATGGACGAACTGCGCGAGCAATTGACTGAAGCTCTGAGCAACATTCTTCTTGGTGAAAAAATTCCGTTGGACGTGGTGAATTCCGAAACCGGTGAAATTATCATCCCGGCGAACCGTAAGATCACCAAGACACTGCTGCGCAAGCTGGCAACCGTTTACGATCGCATCGAAATCGATCCTTCGCCTATTCGTAACAAAATTAACGAAATAATTGGCAGCTTCAAAAAGAAGTTTGACGACCTGCAGATGCAATACGACGAAGAACTTGAACGTGCTGAATCCGGTGACGGTGTCGATACCGGCATCATCAAGTCGGTCAAGGTTTACATCGCCTCGAAGCGCAAGCTGTCCGTCGGTGACAAAATGGCAGGCCGCCACGGTAACAAGGGTGTCGTTGCCAAGATCGTCGCTGAAGAAGACATGCCGTTCCTTGACAACGGAACTCCAGTGGACATCGTTTTGAACCCGCTGGGCGTGCCCTCACGTATGAACGTCGGTCAAGTGTTGGAGACTCACCTGGGCTGGGCTGCAAAGCTCCTCGGATTGAAGTTTGCCACGCCAGTGTTCGACGGCATCAAGGAAAAGGATATTCGTGGTTACCTGAAGGAAGCCGGATTGCCGGAACACGCGAAGACCAAATTGATCGATGGCCGCACTGGCCAGGTCTTCGACCAGGAAATCGTCGTGGGTTACATCTACATGATGAAGCTCGGACATTTGGTCGCGGACAAGATTCACGCTCGTGCCGTTGGACCTTACTCGCTCGTTACTCAGCAACCGCTGGGTGGCAAGGCGCAGTATGGTGGTCAGCGCTTCGGCGAAATGGAAGTATGGGCGATGGAAGCATACGGTGCAGCTTACACACTGCAGGAATTGCTCACGGTCAAATCAGACGATGTGCAGGGACGTACCCGCATTTATGAAAGCATCGTCAAGGGTGACAACAGCCTTGAAGCCGGCGTGCCGGAATCCTTCAACGTGCTGGTTAAGGAAATGCAATCACTCGGCCTGGATGTAAAGGTCGGTTACTCCAATCCTGTGGATCAACCGATTGAAGTTCAGCCCTTGACTGCGGTTTAAAATAAATTCGATAACGTAACTAAATTTTAGGCGAGTCAGCTCGCCAGGAAAAAACTAGTATGATTAGCACAAAAGAAAGCGCCCGCGAATTACTTGGTCTGGATAAGGTAAACCAGGTGGAATACGTCGCGATTCAAGTCGCGTCACCGGAAGCCATCCGGTCCTGGTCCAAAGGGGAAGTGAAAAACCCTGAGACCATTAATTACCGCACGTTCAAGCCTGAAAAAGGCGGCTTGTTCTGCGAACGCATTTTCGGTCCTGTGAAGGACTGGGAATGCTCCTGCGGCAAATATAAACGCATCAAGCATCGCGGCGTCGTTTGCGATCGTTGTGGTGTCGAAGTGACTCTGGCTCGCGTGCGCCGCGAGCGCATGGGCCATATCGAACTGGCTGTGCCCGTTTCGCACATCTGGTTCTTCAAATGCATGCCGGCCCGCATCGGGTTGGTGCTGGATATGACGGCTCGCAACCTTGAGCGCGTGATCTATTACGAAGATTACATGGTGATTGACCCGGGTTCGACGCCGCTCAAGCAGAACCAATTGTTGAGCGAACACGAATATCGCGAAGCTCGCGAAACCTACGGCGCTGATGCTTTCATCGCTAAAATGGGTGCCGAAGCTGTTCGAGAAGCCATGATGCGTGTTGACCTAGGCAAGCAGGTGGATCAACTGCAGATCGGAATGACCGAAACCAAGAGCAAGCAGATTCGCAAGAAGATTGCGAAACGCATCAAACTGCTCCAGGGTTTCCAAGGCTCCAAGAGCCGTCCTGAATGGATGATTCTGACTGTGCTGCCGGTGATTCCGCCGGACCTCCGTCCGTTGGTGCCTTTGGAAGGCGGTCGCTTTGCCACTTCCGATTTGAACGATCTTTATCGTCGTGTCATCAATCGCAATAACCGTCTCAAAAACCTGCTCCAGCTCAAGACTCCTGAAGTCATCATCCGCAATGAAAAGCGCATGTTGCAGGAAGCGGTTGACGCCTTGTTCGACAACGGTCGCCATGGTCGCGCTGTCACCGGCGCCGGCAACCGTTCGTTGAAGTCCCTGAGCGACATGCTCAAGGGTAAGAGCGGACGTTTCCGTCAGAATCTGCTCGGTAAGCGTGTGGATTACTCTGGTCGTTCTGTGATCGTCATCGGTCCGGAGTTGAAGCTGCATCAATGCGGGTTGCCGAAGAAGATGGCACTCGTGTTGTTCGAACCGTTCATCATCCGCCGGTTGAAGGAATTGGGTTATGTCCATACCGTGCGTTCGGCCAAGAAGATGATCGAACGCCAGACCACCGAAGTGTGGGATATATTGGAAGAAGTGACTAAGGGGCACTCAGTGCTGTTGAATCGTGCTCCTACGTTGCACCGTCTGTCTGTTCAGGCTTTCGAGCCAATTTTGATCGAAGGCGAAGCCATCCGTATTCACCCGCTCGTCTGTACTGCCTATAACGCAGACTTCGACGGTGACCAGATGGCTGTGCACGTTCCTCTGTCTGTGGAAGCACAGATGGAAGCGCGCATGCTGATGATGGCTCCAAACAACATCTTCAGCCCATCGAGCGGCAAGCCAATCATCACTCCTACACAGGACATCACGCTCGGTTGCTACTACGTAACTGCCGAACCGCGCGCCAATGCCCACAGCACTGGCACGATCAAGCTGTTCGGTTCCAAACGCGAAGTGTTGTTCGCGTATGCGGATGGCGCTGTGACCACTCACGAGAGGATTCGCATGGCGAATCCTGACCTCGGCACCAAGACAGAATATGGTGATGCTGAGCGCAAAGTCATTGAGACTACGGTTGGCCGCGTCATCTTCAGCGAAATCTGGCCTGACGAAATGGGCTTCCCGAACAAAGTGGTGCGCAAGTCGGAATTGGGAGATCTGATCTGGAAGTGCTACAAGATTTGCGGCCATGAGAAAACGGTTGCAACGCTTGATCGCCTGAAGGAGCTCGGTTTCCGGGAAGCTACTCGCGCGGGTGTATCCATCGGCATTGATGACATGATCATTCCGAAGGAAAAGAACCAGGAGATTGTCACTGCGCAGAAGCAGATTGCTGAAGTTGAGAAGCAGTATCGCAAGGGTGTTATTACTCCAGGCGAACGCTACAACAAGATCATCGACATCTGGACGCATTGCACTGACCAAATCGCGAACGTCATGTTGCGCACGTTGGATCACAATCAAGGCAAGCAGGAATACAATCCTGTGTCGTTGATGGTGGATTCCGGCGCTCGTGGTAATCGCCAGCAGGTCCGTCAGTTGGCCGGTGTTCGCGGGTTGATGGCCAAGCCATCCGGCGACATCATTGAGAAGCCGATTCTTTCAAACTTCCGCGAAGGTCTCACGGTGCTCGAGTATTTCATCTCGACTCACGGTGCCCGCAAAGGTTTGGCGGACACGGCGCTGAAGACTGCCGACTCCGGTTACATGACTCGTAAGCTGGTGGACGTCGCTCAAGACGTGATCATCCGCGAACATGATTGTGGCACCACCAATGGCATCTGGGTGCAGGCGATCTACGAAGGTGAAGATGAAGTAGTCAAGCTCAGCGAGCGTTTGATCGGTCGCTACTCTTGCGATGACATACATAATCCTTCAAATCCGAAAGAAATGTTTGTCAAAGCCAATGAGGAAATTGATGAGATCAAGGCCAAGAAGATTGATAGTACCGGCGTTGAAAAAATCAAGATTCGGTCGGTGCTGACCTGCGAGAGTAAACATGGTGTTTGCATGCTGTGCTACGGCCGCAATCTGGCCACGGGTAACCTGGTCAAACTTGGTGAAGCCACCGGCATCATCGCCGCACAATCAATCGGCGAGCCTGGAACTCAGTTGACGATGCGTACCTTCCATATCGGTGGTACTGCCTCGCAGGTGTTCAAGCAGCCGCAGATCAAATCGAAGCATGACGGTATTCTGCGTTACAACGAACTGCGTCTCGTCCAGCTGGAAGACGGCAATAACATCGTCCTGAACAAGAACGGTTCCGTTGCCATCATCGGTGATGACGGTCGTGAGTTGGAAACGCACAACCTGGTAATCGGTTCTGTCATCTCCGTGCCAAATAACGGCAAGGTGAAGAAGGGTGAAGCCTTCGTGCAGTGGGATCCATATAACGTTCCAATTCTCTCGGAGAAGGCTGGACGTGTGAAGTTCCACGACATCATCGAAGGTGTGACGATGAAGCAGGAAGTGGATGAAACCACAGGCCAGGAAGCCATGGTCATCATCGAACATAAAGAAGATTTGCATCCGCAAATCGTGATCACGGATGAAAAGGGTGAGGCACTGGCCAATTACCCGATTCCTTCAGGTGCGCACATCGTTGTGAACGCTGGTGATAAAATCGTCGCGGGTACTTTGATGGCGAAGACACCACGCAAAACTTCGAAAACGAAGGACATCACCGGTGGTTTGCCGCGTGTAGCCGAGTTGTTCGAAGCGCGTCGTCCGAAGGATGCTTCGGAGATTTCCAAGATCGACGGTATCGTTGATTTCGGACCGAGTGTTCGCGGCAAGCGCTGCATCGTGATCAAGAATCAGGCGACTGCATTGGAAGAGGAACATCTGATTCCAATCGGCAAGCACGTGATTGTCTTCAAGGGTGATTACGTCCGCAAAGGTCAACAGCTGACAGAAGGTCCAGTTGATCCGCACGAAATTCTCGATATCTGCGGGCCGCAAGAACTGCAGGAACATCTCGTGAATGAGGTGCAGGAAGTCTATCGTCTCCAAGGTGTGACAATTAACGACAAACACATCGAGATCATTGTTCGTCAAATGCTGCGCAAGGTGCGCATCACCGAGCCGGCAGACACCACATTCCTGTGGGGTGAGCAAGTTGACAAGATCGCATTCGAGGAAGAGAATGCACGAGTCGAGAAGATGGGTGGTAAGCCTGCCGAAGCACAGCCTGTGTTGCTGGGCATTACCAAGGCATCATTGGAGACCGAGAGCTTCCTGAGCGCAGCTTCCTTTCCAGGACACGACCCGCGTGTTGACGGAAGCCGCCACACTGGCGAAGGTAGACAACCTGATTGGCTTTAAGGAGAACGTGATCATGGGTCACATCATCCCGGCTGGAACAGGTTTCGATTATCATCGGAGAATTAAGTTGAAACCATTGGTTGAAGTTGAAGAAGAGCCGGCTCCAGAGCCTGCAATTGCAACGGAAAATCCACTGGTCGCGAGTTAATTTGAAAAAAAAATTAAATACTAGTTGCAACGTGAAGTTGCTTTGATATTATCCGCGCTCCGTTTCCTCGATTTCCGAGGAAACGAGCGCAAACGCTGAAGCTGAAATGCCGACTATAAATCAACTGGTCCGAAAGGGCCGTAACAAATTAAAGCGCAAGTCCAAGTCGCCCGCCTTGGAAGTAGCGCCATTCCGTCGTGGTGTGTGTATCCAAGTGATGACACGTACGCCCAAGAAGCCCAACTCCGCAATGCGGAAAGTGGCCAAGGTGCGTTTGACCAACGGTTTCGAAGTAATCGCTTATATCCCTGATGAAGGGCACAACCTGCAGGAACACTCAATCGTGCTCGTGCGTGGTGGGCGTGTTAAGGATTTGCCGGGCGTGCGTTATCACATTGTGCGTGGCACGTTAGATGCCGCCGGAGTGGAAAAGCGCCGCGTAAGTCGTTCCAAATACGGAGTTAAACGGCCCAAGGCAGCCAAGACTGCAGAAAAGAAATAACGTTTTATGTCCCGACGTCGTCAAGCAGTAAAAAGACCTGTTGTCAAAGATGCGAAGTATGGTAATGTCCTCGTCTCGCGTTTGGTCAACACGGTTATGAAGAGTGGCAAGAAGAGCACTGCACAGCGTATTGTGTACGGTGCCTTCGACCAGCTCTCGGAAAAGAATCCGACCGCAAATGCTTTAGAAATTTTGCAGCGTGCGGTTGACAACGCCAAGCCGCGGTTGGAAGTTAAGCCTCGTCGCGTTGGTGGTGCAACATATCAGGTGCCTGTGGAGGTAACTCCAGATCGCCAGTTTGCGTTGGCGCTCAGATGGCTGGTTGACTTTGCAGACGCCCGTAAAGGTATTCCGATGAGGGAAGCCCTCGCGGCGGAAATTATGGAAGCCTATCAAGGGCAGGGGAATGCAATTCGCAAACGCGATGAAGTGCATAAGATGGCGCAGGCCAATAAGGCGTTCGCTCATTTCCGTTGGTAGTTAAACAATAATCAAAACGCGCCCCGAAGGCCGAATAATCTCGGGGCGTTTTTATTCTCCAAATTTTAGATGGAAGCTGTAGTTGAAAATAAATCGGTAAACGCGCCCAACCGGCCTTACACCCTGGAGCGGACGCGCAATATTGGTATCGCCGCACACATTGACGCTGGTAAGACCACTACCACCGAGCGTATCCTGTTCTACACGGGGCTGATCCACAAGATTGGTGACGTAGATGACGGCAATACGGTTACGGATTGGATGGAGCAGGAGAAGGAGCGTGGCATTACCATCACCTCTGCCGCCGTTACGTGCTTCTGGACCCAGAAAGCAACGAAGGCGAATGAGAATGATATCTACAAAGCATTCCTGAATGTTCCCCATCGCATTAATATCATCGACACCCCCGGTCACGTTGATTTCACGGCTGAAGTCGAACGCTCGATGCGCGTGTTGGACGGGGCAGTAGCGGTATTTTGCGGAGTGGCAGGTGTGCAGCCTCAGTCGGAGACTGTTTGGCGACAGGCGACCAAGTACAAAGTTCCTCGCATTGCATTCGTCAATAAGATGGATCGCACCGGGGCAAACTTTGAGAATGCACTGAATGACATGCGCAAGAAGTTGAATGCCTATGCATTCCCCATCTTCCTGCCTATTGGTGCTGAAGAGAATTTTGAAGGCGTTGTTGACGTGGTTAACCAGAAGGCAATTGTTTGGGGTGCTGGTGATATCGCCAATGAAGGTCTGAATTACGAGATCAAGGATATTCCTGAGCATCTTAAGGAAAAGGCTGCGGCTGCCCGTCAGGAACTCATCGATGCTGTCTCCAACAAGGATGACTCGCTGGCTGAACTGGTTTTGGAAGAAAAGCCCATTGATGCGCCCACACTTAAAGCTGCGATCCGTCGGTTGACTTGCAAGATTGAACTGATCCCGGTTCTGTGCGGTTCAGCTTTCAAAAAGAAGGCGGTCCAGGTCTTGGTTGATTCCGTGATCGACTATTTGCCGAGTCCTTTGGACGTCCCTGGTGCCGAGGGTACCGAAGTTGGGACTGACAATGTTGTTAAAGTTGAAACCAGCGATAACGCCAAGTTCTGTTCTCTCGCATTCAAGCTCTGGACCGATCCCTATGCCGGTAAATTGGTATTTTTCCGCGTCTATTCGGGTCAGCTCAAGAAGGGTGATACCATTTATAATCCGCGCACGCGCAAACGTGAACGCGTCAGCCGCCTAATGGTCATTCAGGGCAGCGAACGTAAAGACGTGGATCATGCGCACGCTGGAGATATTGCTGCTCTCGTCGGTCTCCGTAATATCACGACTGGCGATACGCTGTGCGACGAAGATTTCGATGTAACCTTGGAACCTCCTACCTTTCCAGAGCCTGTTATCAGCATGGCTGTGGAGCCTAAGACCAAAGCGGATCGCGATAAGATGTCTGAAGGTTTGCAGCGTCTCGCTGAAGAAGATCCGACTTTCCGTTGCTTTACCAATGAAGAGACCAGCCAGCTCATCATCGCAGGAATGGGTGAGTTGCACTTGGAAATCATCATTGATCGTTTGAAGCGCGAATTCAAAGTCGATGCCAATACTGGCGCTCCGCAAATCGCCTATCGTGAGACAATTACGAAAGGCGCTGACGGAGAGGGCAAGTTCATCCGTCAATCTGGCGGTCGTGGTCAATATGGTCACGCCTTGGTCAAGGTTGCACCAAATGAAAAAGGCAAGGGTGTCGAAGTCAATAACAAGATTGTTGGCGGTGCGATTCCGAAGGAATATGTCCCGGCGGTTATTGATGGCATTGAAGAAGCCATTCGCAGCGGAGTTTATGCTGGATATCAAGTCATCGATATCAAAGTAGACGTTATTGATGGTTCTTTCCACGAAGTTGACTCCAACGAATTGGCCTTCAAAATGGCTGGGATTTTCGCCTTGAAAGACGCTTTCAAAAAGGCAGGTCCAATTTTGCTCGAACCGATTATGAAGGTGGAAGTTACCACTCCTGATGAATATCAGGGCGACCTTTTGGGCGATATTAACCGTCGTCGCGGCACCATCATCGGTATTGATGCGAAAGGTGGGCAGACGATCTTAAACGCAAACGTTCCTTTGGCCGAAATGTTCGGTTATGCGACCGCTATTCGTTCGCTTTCGAAAGGACGTGCATCTTATTCAATGGAACCCTTGACATTCGAACAGGTTCCGAACAGTGTTTTGACCACAATTTTGGACTCGGCGAAATCAAAGCCGGCGGCTCGTTCATAAACCAATAACTATATAATTGTTCTTTCTATGGCTGGACAACGCATACGTATTCGACTGAAGGCTTTTGATCATCGAGTGATTGACCAATCCGCGCGCGACATTGCAGACACAGTTAAGCGCACTGGAGCCAGGGTTGCAGGACCTATTCCTCTTCCGACACGAGTTGAACGGTTTACCGTTTTACGCTCGCCTCACTCCGATAAGAAGTCTCAAGAAACCTTTGAACAACGCACGCACAAGCGGTTGCTGGACATCATCGAACCCACTGCAAAAACAGTGGACGAATTGAAGAAGCTTAACCTTCCTGCTGGTGTGGACATTACCATTAAGATCTGATTTATATGCTCGGCTTACTTGGAAAAAAATTGGGACAGACGCGTGTCTATGATGACAAGGGCGTGCTGTGGCCTGTGACAGTGGTTTTGGCGGGCCCCAATCGGGTTCTGCAATGCAAGACTCAGGATAGTGACGGTTACAACGCAGTTCAACTTGGTTTTGACGACCAAAAGGATCAGCGCGTGACCAAACCTTTACTCGGTCACATTAAGAAGCACAATGGTGCTGCCGTGAAGCGCATCCGTGAATTTCGCGATTTTACTCTCTCGGTTAAACCTGGTGACGTAATTGGCGCGACAATCTTTGCAAAGGGTGATTTTATTGACGCGATTGGAGTTACCAAGGGACGTGGATTTGAAGGTGTTATGAAGCGCCACAACTTTGCTGGTGGTGATATGACCCACGGTGCCAAGGGTTGGCATCGTCGTGCTGGTGCAATCGGTCAACGATTGTTCCCCGGCACAGTTATGCGTGGTATGCGCATGCCTGGTCACATGGGGCAGGTTCAGCGCACCACCCAGAATCTGGAAATCATCCAGGTGCGGGAAGCGGATAATCTGCTTCTGATCAAAGGCGCAATTCCAGGCGCGAAGGGCGACTATGTCGTAATTCGTGAATCCAAAAAGAATCCCAAAGGTTCGGTGAAGGCTGAACCGAAGGCTGATGCCAAGAAGAAATAAGGCAAGCACATGAAATTAAAGATTCAAGATATTAAGGGCAACAGCCAGGGCGAGATGGATGTTAAGTTTTCACTCGTTACAAATGGTCGTGGCACACAGGCCGTTCATGATGCCGTTGTGGCATACCGGGCTGCACAGCGCAGTGGGACAGCGTGCGCGAAAACTGTTGGCGAGGTTGCGGGAAGCAACAAGAAGCCTTGGAAGCAGAAGGGGACAGGTCGCGCTCGCGCTGGTTCAGTCCGTTCTCCTTTGTGGCGCGGTGGTGGTGTGGTGTTCGGACCCAGGCCTCGTGATTTCAGCAAGAAGATTTCGCGTTCGACGAAGCAATTGGCGTTTCGCAAAGCTTTGACTGAGCGTTTAAACGCGGGGGATGTTCTCGTGGTCGACAATTTCAAGCTGGCCTCTGCCAAGACGAAGGAATTTGTTGGTGTTCTGACTGCCCTCAAGGTGGAAGGCACTGCTTTGGTTGTCGCTGACGCGTTGGATGCCAATTTATCACGTGCCTCTCGCAATGTGGCGAAAGTTGAAGTTGCAACCAGCGATTCGGTTAATACTTACCAAATCCTGCGCAGTGACAAGTTGGTGTTTACTCGCAGCGCGTTTGAAAAAGTAGAGGAGCGTTTGGGTAAGGAATAAGCAAGCATATGAACTCTTTCGAAATTGTTAAAACTGTCCGCCTGACTGAAAAGGGGACCCAGCAGTCTGAAAAGCTGAATCAGTACACCATTGTGGCTGATCGTCGCGCCAACAAGATTCAGATCCGTCAAGCGGTTCAGGAGCTGTTCAAAGTTAAAGTCATCAAAGTAAATACTTTGAATGTTCGTGGCAAATCCCGCCGCAAGCGTACCACCCAAGCCGGCCAGGCTCCGAATTGGAAGAAGGCCCTCGTCACTCTGAAAGAGGGCGATAAAATCACATTGACCTAATCATTTGACGTTATGCCAGTAAAAGTTTTTAGACCATTAACTCCCTCGACGCGATATATCACGATCGCATCGTATGATGAGATTACCAAGACCAAGCCTGAGAAGAGCTTGATTTATACCCGGAAAAAGACGGGTGGGCGTAATTGCTACGGGCGTGTTACTGCGCGCGGCATTGGCCGCGGCAATAAGCAAAAAGTTCGTACTGTCGATTTCAAACGGAATAAGCACGGGATCGAAGCATCGGTGGCTGCCATCGAATATGATCCAATGCGAACAGCGCGTCTCGCTCTCCTGCAATACAAGGATGGCGAAAAACGTTACATCATTGCTCCCGTTGGCTTGGAAGTTGGTGCCAAAGTAATGAGTGGGCCAGGAGCTGCTCCAGACCTTGGTAATTGTATTCCCTTGAAGTCTGTTCCTGTCGGCTTGGCCATCCATAATCTGGAAATCATTCCAGGCAAAGGCGGCCAAATGGTCCGCACTGCTGGTGGTTCGGCAACGCTGATGTCTCGTGATGAAGAATACGCGCAAGTGCGCCTTCCTTCCGGGGAAATCCGCCGTATCAATGTGAACTGCCTGGCAACCATTGGTCAGGTCGGCAACATCGAGCACGAAAACGTAATTTTGGGAAAAGCCGGTCGTTCCCGCCATCGTGGGATTCGTCCAATCAACCGTGGTGTTTCCCGTAATCCTGTTGACCATCCGAATGGTGGTGGTCAAGGCAAATCAAAGGGTGGTGGCGGCTGGCAGCAGCTTGTTTCCCCTTGGGGTGTGGCTGCGAAGGGTAAGAGGACTCGCAATAAGCGTAAACTTTCCAACAGATTTATTTTGGTTCGCCGTGATGGCAGGCCAATGAAGAACAAATAGCATATGGGACGCTCGATTAAAAAAGGCCCGTTCATTGACGGCCATTTGATGGATAAAATCGTCAAGGCCAAAGAGGCCAAGACAAAGACGCCGATCAAGACTTGGTCACGTCGCTCAATGATTACTCCTGATTTTGTGGGTCTGACGTTTAACGTCCACAATGGCAAGGTTTTTAACCCGGTGTTTGTGACGGAAAACATGGTTGGCCATCGTTTGGGTGAGTTTTCATTGACTCGCACATTTAGGAAACACGGTGCCCACACAGCAAAAGCGGAGGCGAAATAGTATGGAAGTACAGGCCATTACCAAAAACGTTCGTATGTCCGCGCAGAAGATGCGGGAAGTTGTTCGCCAGATTCAAGGTTTGCCCGCGATCCAAGCTCAAGCTGTGCTGGCTGTGGTCCCTCGCAAATCAGCTCGTTTCGTAGCCAAGACTTTAAAGTCTGCCATTGCGAACGCCGAAGATCAGGCGCGCCACAAAAATATCAATCTGAATCCGGAAAACCTCCGTGTTCTTGAAGCTGTAGCTGGAACAGCCACCACACTCAAGCGCTTCGTTCCGAAGGCTCGCGGTTCTGCCGGACCTATCTTGAAGCGCAGTTGCCACATTAAAATTGTTTTGTCAGACGAGTAATTGTTATGGGTCAAAAGTCTAATCCAATCGGACTGCGCATAGCGGTCAATAGAGAATGGCGGTCCAAGTGGTATGCTGGCAAAAAGGAATTTGGCAAGCTACTTACCGAGGACCGACAAATTCGCGACCTTCTGAAGAAGAAGCTCGAGTCTGCTTCCGTCCCCCGTATTTTGATCGAACGCGCTGCCACCCGCTGCCGGATCACCATCTTGACTGCACGTCCTGGTGTCGTGATCGGTCGCAAGGGCGCCGAAATCGACAAGCTTAAGGAAGAGTTGAGCAAGATGACCGGCAAGGAGATTTATGTGGACATCATGGAGATCAAGACTCCAGAGTTGGACGCGCAATTGGTTGCTGAGAATATTGCTCTGCAGTTGGAACGCCGCGTATCCTTCCGTCGTGCGATGAAGAAAGCTCTCCAGACCACCAAGGACTTTGGTGCTGAAGGCATCAAGCTTCGCTGTGCTGGACGTTTGGGCGGTGCTGAACTTGCACGCGTGGAACAATATCATTGGGGGCGCGTACCCTTGCATACTTTGCGTGCGGATATTGATTACGGTTTTGCCGAGGCCAAGACGATGTACGGCAAATTGGGAGTGAAGTGCTGGATTTGTAAGGGTGAAACCAAGAGCGATCGGGCTCAAGCGCAGGCTCCGGCCATGGCAGCTGTTGCTGCCCCCGCTGCTGCTTAATTTAACAGAAGAAGGATTTTGATATGCCAATGATGCCTGCAAGAGTGAAGTACCGCAAGATGCACCGCGGAAGCCGCACGGGGATGGCCACGCGTGGACAAACCGTTGCATTTGGCGAGTATGGATTGCAGTCCCTTGAACGTTGCTGGCTTGACACCAAGCAAATTGAAGCTGCTCGTGTCGCCGTGACGCGCTTTATGAAGCGCCGTGGTAAGGTTTGGATTCGGGTGTTCCCCGACAAGTCCTTCACCAAAAAGCCCTTGGAAACCCGAATGGGTAAGGGCAAGGGACCACTGGAATCCTGGGTTGCTGTTATCCGTCCAGCCAATGTGCTGATTGAGGTTGACGGTGTAACCGAGGCTGTCGCGCGTGAGTCGATGCGTCTGGCTGCCACTAAGCTGCCGATTAAGACGAAGTTTATCTCCCGTCACAAGATCAGCTGATTGAGAGTTTATGAAAATGTCGGATCCCAAAATTAAAGATGGAACCCTGGTTGAATTGACGGCCCTTGGCCGTGATTTGCGGCAGGAGATGTTCAATTTGCGCTTGCAACAAGCCAGCAGTCAGTTAGAAAAGCCGGCTCGTTTGCGCACCTTACGGAAAGACATCGCCCGTGTCGAAACCCGGATTTCGCAATTACGCAAGAAAGCGTCATAACTGAATTTGTATGGCTGATACAACGAATACGGAAATTAAAGAACGTAGCCAGCGCAAAGAGCGCGTAGGTGAAGTGATCTCGAACAAGATGGCGAAGACCATTATCGTGCGAGTGGAGCGTCGATTCCCACATCCGCGCTTCAAGAAGGTCGTCACCGGCTATAAGAAGTTTTATGCCCACGATGAGAAGAGTGAAGCCAAGGTTGGCGATCTCGTGCGCATTGAAGAAACCCGACCGCTTTCGAAGACGAAGAGCTGGCGCCTGGTTGAGGTAGTTGAACGCAATACGGACGCTGCTCCGGTGGCCGCCTAATCATTAGAGAATTATGTTACAGATACGTTCCATTTTAGATGTAGCCGACAATAGCGGTGCCAAGCGGGCGGCGGCGATTGGTGTTATTGGGCGCAACAAGCGTTATGCCATCATTGGCGATGTCATCAAGGCGCATATCAAGGAAGCGTCCCCAGATGGCACTGTGAAAAAGGGTGATGTCGTGGATGCTGTGGTGGTTCGGACCAAACAGGCCATCCGTCGTAATGATGGTTCCTATCTGCGTTTTGACAGCAACGCCATCGTGATCATTGATAAGGAACACAATCCTCGTGGTACCCGTATTTTCGGACCCGTGGCTCGTGAACTGCGAGACAAGAAGTTCATGAAGATTGTATCCCTGGCCCCAGAAGTGATTTGAAGATATGACAAAATTTCATGTTAAAAAGGGCGACGAAGTGGTAGTTATTGCCGGCTCTGAAAAGGGCAAGCGCGGCAAGATCCTTTCAGTCGAGACAAAGAAAGAGCGAGTGGTGGTTGAAGGTGTGCGCATGATCAAGAAACACATGCGTAAGAACCAAAACAATCCTCAGGGCGCAATCATCGAGCGTGAAGGAACAGTGCATGTTTCCAACGTGATGTTGGCGGACCAATTCGACGCTCGTTCCACCAAACGTGGAACGGCAACGGCCAAGGCTTAAGTAATTTAAACAGTATCTATTAACAAACGGACGCTCCGGCAAAACCCGGAAAAAAGCGAAAAATGAAACCAAGACTCTACGAAAAATACATTAACGAAGTACGCCCCGCTCTGACGGAAAAGCGGAAGTACAAGAACGTTCATCAAGTGCCCCGGATGGAGAAGATTGTGGTGAACATGGGTGTTAGCGCCTCCCTGGAAAAGGGCGCAGTTGAAGATGCCGCCAAGGACATGGCAATGATCACTGGTCGCAAGCCAGTCATCAGCCGTTCGCGGAAGAGCATCGCTAATTTTAAACTTCGCGAAAATCAGCCAATTGGCTGCCGCGTGACACTTCGTCGCGAAGCGATGTATGAGTTTTTCGACCGCCTGGTGGCCGCTGCGCTTCCTCGCATTCGCGATTTCCGCGGCATTTCGCCCCGGTCATTCGATGGCCGCGGAAATTACTCTCTGGGCGTTTCCGATCAGACGATCTTTCCGGAAATTGAGCTTGAGAAAATTAAGAGACAACAAGGCATGGACATTACGATTGTCACCAGCGCACCTACAGATGGCGAAGCGATGGACCTCTTGAAAATGATGGGGATGCCGTTCGCCGAAGGAAAATAGATTTATGGCTAAAACATCATGGTTGGAGCGCAACAAGAAAAAGGCCGACACGGTCAAGAAGTATGCCGCTTTGCGCGCGGAATTGAAAGCCAAGGGTGATTATGCAGCACTGTCAAAGTTGCCGCGCAATGCGAGCCCAACACGAGTGGTAAATCGTTGCGCGATGAGCGGACGCCGCCACGGTTACATGCGCAAATTTAGCTGCTCCCGTTTAACTTTCAGGGAAGCTGCTCTCAATGGATTGATCCCGGGAATGACGAAAGCCAGCTGGTAATAGTATGACTGACACGATTTCTGACATGTTGACTCGCATCCGCAACGCTAGCCGTGTGCAATTGCCGGTCGTTGAAGTTCCTCATTCCAAGATGAAGGAAAGCATTGCTCATATCCTTAAGAAAGAGGGTTATGTGGGCGAAGTAGTGGTGGAGACGGCAGCACCCAAAAAGATCAAATTGACCTTGAAGTATGAGGGCAAGCGGAGTGTGATCGAGGGTTTGCGCCGGGTAAGCACTCCTGGTCTGCGCCGTTATGTGGGCTCCACGGAAATTCCTCGCGTTCGCGGAGGATTGGGCATCTCGGTTGTTTCCACTTCCCAGGGAGTGATGACCGGAAATCAGGCCCGCAAGAGCAATCTGGGCGGCGAATTAATTTGTTATATTTGGTAATTTTAAGGCAAAGCTATGTCACGCATTGGAAAACAACCGATCGCCATTCCCGCCAAAGTTAAGGTGAATGTGAATGGCCGCAAAGTTTCGGTCGAAGGGCCGAAGGGTAAATTAGATTTGGAACTCAACCGCCGCACGAGCTTAAAAGTTGAAGGTGACAAGGTTGTCGTCAGCCGCGATGGCGATGACGCCGAAGCGAAGGCCATGCACGGTCTGAGCCGGGCCTTGGTAAACAACATGGTAAAAGGTGCGAGCGAAGGTTTCGTGAAGCGCCTCATAATCCAAGGCGTTGGCTTTAAAGCTGCCGTACAAGGCAAAGTTGTGAACCTGAGCCTTGGTTATTCTCATCCTGTCCTTTATCCTATCCCTGACCAGGTCAAGGTTACGGTGGAGGAGAATACTAAGTTAACGATTGAAGGTCCTGATAAACAGCTGGTTGGGAAGGTAGCCTCCGAAATCCGGAGCTTTTATCCTCCTGAGCCTTATAAAGGCAAAGGTGTCCGCTACGCTGATGAACACGTGGTTCGTAAGGAAGGTAAGACTGTACAATAATTAAAAGAATGGTTACGGCAAATCCGTGACCCTAAAACAATGAGAACTGAAAAGAAACAAAGACTCGAGCAGTTACGGCGTTGGCGCATTCGCAAAAAAGTTGTTGGCACCAAAGATCGCCCCCGGATGAGCGTGTGCTTCAGCAACCAAAACATTTACGTTCAGTTTATTGATGACAGCGCTGGTGTTACGGTTGCGGCTGCATCGACTATGAGCAAAGCGACTCCTAATCGTGAGAAGTTGGCCGCGAATGTTGATTCCGCAAAGTCAATCGGGACGCTGGCGGCTCAGGCAGCCCAAGGGAAGGGCATTAAATCCGTAGTTTTTGATCGTGGCAGCAAGCGTTATCATGGTAAGGTGAAAGCCCTTGCGGATGCGGCGCGTGAAGCAGGTCTGCAATTTTAATTTAACCAAGAGAATATTGTGGCTGAAATAACGAAATCTGATGTAGGTGATAATCGCGGTGGACGCGGCGCGGGCCGTTCACGCCGCCATCGTGGTCCTGGTGAAGGTGGTGATGCTAGCGGCGGAGGCGATTCGCAGGAACTCGTCGAGAAGGTAGTGTTTATCAATCGCTCCGCCAAGGTGGTGAAAGGTGGCCGGCGTTTTAATTTTAGCGCCCTTGTTGTCGTTGGCGACAAGCGTGGACGTGTCGGCATTGGTTTGGGCAAGGCTGGCGAAGTGGCAGACGCCATTCGCAAGGGTGGGGAACTGGCCCGCCAGCACATGGTTGGCGTATCATTGAAAGATGCCACCATTCCACACGAAATCTTTTCGCACTATGATGGCGCCAAGATTCTCCTTCGTCCCGCATCACCTGGAACTGGCATCATCGCCGGCAAAACAGTCCGTGCCGTGTTGGAGTCTGCCGGTGTTAAGGATATTCTGAGCAAATCGCTCGGGTCCAAGAATCCGGCAAACGTTGTCAAGGCGACATTGCGTGCATTGCAACAGCTTCGCTTGCGCGAAGATATTTATCGTAGCCGCGGTTTGGCGGTGAAGAAGCCTGAAGCTCCGACAGCTCAGCCCACAGAAACAGTAGTAACTACAGCTTAATTTTAGAATATGCGTTTACACGATCTTAAACCCCGTCCTGGAGCGAAGCATCGCCGCAAGCGTATCGGCCAAGGTGAAAGCAGCGGCCATGGCAAGACGAGCGGACGAGGCGGAAAAGGTCAATCTGCCCGCTCTGGTAGCTCGATCCGTATCGGCTTTGAAGGTGGTCAGATGCCCTTGATTCGCCGTATTCCGAAGCGCGGTTTCAACAATGCTCAGCACACCATCGAGTTCATTCCCGTCAACTTGGAGTCTTTGAACCAATTTGAAGACGGCGCTCGTGTTGATGAAGTTGCGTTGCGGACTGTTGGCCTGGCAAATGGCCGGTTGCGCCGAATCAAAATCCTTGGCTCAGGTGAAATCACCAAAAGACTTACGGTCACAGCTCACGCTTTCAGCGCCTCTGCTCGCACTAAGATCGAGGCCAAAGGCGGGAAATGCGAAGTCGTCGGTAATAAGTCCGCCACGCCCGCAAAAGCCTAGGATATTTAATTACTGATCCATGTTTGCTTCCATAGTCAATACCTTTAGCAATTGCTTCAAAATTCCGGAACTGAAGTCACGGATTTTGTTCACGATGTTAGTGCTCGCGATCTGTCGCCTGGCTGCGTTTATCCGCATTCCTGGCTTGGATGGAGCAGCATTATCGGCCTACTTCCAGAGTTTGCCTCAAAGTGGGTCGTCCATGCTAGGCATGTATAGCTTGTTCACTGGCGGTGCACTTGAAAACTGCGCCGTGGGTGCACTTGGAATCATGCCTTACATCAGCGCTACGATCGTGCTTCAGTTATTGACTGCTGTCGTTCCCTCCCTGAGCAAGCTGGCTCGTGAAGAGAATGGCCGTACACAAATCATAAAGTATGGACGGTATTTGACCGTCTTGCTTTGCGTTGGGCAAGGGTTGTTCATGGCCATCGGCTGGGAAAATCCTCAGAGCATTTTTCCTGGCTTCAAAGGCAGTCTCATTCTGAGCGAGAACATTTGGTGGTATCGTATTCAGACGGTTTTGATTCTGACCACTGGCACGATGTTGCTTATGTGGTTGGGTGAACAGATTACGGAGCGCGGCATTGGAAATGGTATTTCCCTTATCATCACCATTGGTATCATGGCTCGTTTACCATCAGCGGGACGTGCTCTGATAGATATGTTTTGGCCATCGGGTGGCGTAGAAGCCAAATATCATCTATTGGGAACCGGCACGATCCTTGTAGTTCTTCTCGTGGCTGTGGTGGCTGGGGTTATAGCAGTCACCCAAGCTCAACGTAAAATACCAGTGCAATACGCCCAGCGTGCTGTTGGCCGCAAGGTTTATTCTGGCGGCACTTCATTCCTTCCGTTGCGCCTGAATTTTGCTGGTGTCATGCCGATTATCTTCGCCCAGGCCATTTTGATGGTGCCCCAAAAGGCATTTCAATTTCTAGGTGGAAGCTATCCTACGCTGGGCTTTCTCAAAAAGATTTCCATTGCCTTAAATGAAGGGGCATTTTGGTATTTGTTTCTTTATACCTTGATGATTTTGTTTTTCTCTTATTTTTGGACCGCGACGCAATTCAACGAACTTCAGATTGCGGATGATTTGAAGAAGAACGGTGGCTACATACCCGGTGTTCGCCCTGGCCAGGCTACTACGAACTTTCTGCACAATGCGATGAGTCGTATCACGCTCGCGGGAGCCGTGTTCCTGACAGTCATCGCTGTAATCCCAATCATTTTGTCCAGGCAAATGAATATTCCATTTCAAGTGGCAACCTTCTTCGGGGGGACCAGCATGCTTATTCTGGTGGGTGTTCTTTTGGACACCATGCGCCAGATGGAATCACACCTTGTCATGCGCAATTACGATGGTTTCCTTAAAGGTGGCAGGGGTGGTCGCGGTGGTGGGCCAAGGCTCCGAGGCAGGTTTTGATGTAAAGAAGAGGTAGCGAGAATTGAGTTTTATGCTACTTTTTCAAGCTCGAGCTGGCTAAACATGATCATTTTGAAAAACGACCGGGATTTGGAAGCTATGCGGCCCGCATGTGCCGTAGCCGGTTCGGTTTTGAATGATGTAGCTGCCTGGATCAAGCCCGGGATGACGACGAAAGAGATTGATGCTTATGCAGCTACCCGTATTAAGCATTATGGCGGGAAGAGTGCCTTCCTTGGATATCGCAAATATCCCTGCCAGATTTGTATTTCGGTGAATGATCAGGTTGTTCACGGCTTGGCGAGTAATCGGCAGGTACAATTTGGCGATATCGTGAGCCTGGATGTTGGCGTAGTCTATAACGGGTTTATTGGTGACACGGCCCGGACGATTGCGGTGGGTGGCTGTAGTGTTGTCGCGCAAAAGCTTATGGACGTGACTGAAAAGTCGCTGCATGAGGGTATTGCTCAAGCGATAGCGGGCAACCGGGTGATTGATATAAGCCGGGCCATTCAGAACTACGCGGAAGGTAATGGATTCAGCATTGTGCGTGAGTTTGTGGGGCATGGTGTAGGGCGTTCAATGCATGAGGAGCCGCAGGTTCCGAATTTCGTGGATGGAAAGTCGTCCCCGAAACTGCGGCCGGGAATGACGCTGGCAATTGAGCCCATGGTGAACGCTGGATTGCCGGGCGTAAAAATTTTGAATGATGGCTGGACAGTGGTGACGCAAGATGGTTCACTGTCCGCCCATTTTGAGCATACGGTGCTCATCACCGAGGGTGAGCCGGAGATTTTGACATGGCCCGAGAAGACGCCATCAAAGCAGAAGGTTCAGTAGTGGAAGCGCTTCCGAACACGGTGTACCGCGTGGAGTTAGCCAACGGACATCAGGTCATGGCGCATTTTAAACGTCGGGCAATGGCGAGGGAAATTCGCCTGGTGCCTGGAGACAAAGTAATATTGGAAATGACGCCTTTCGATTTATCGACGGGTTGCATTATTTGGAATCAAGAAAAAGTATGAAAGTTCGCGCATCAGTAAAAAAGCTTTGCGAAAATTGCAAGGTCATCAAGCGCAAAGGCGTGATCCGTGTTATTTGCACGAATCAACGTCATAAACAGCGGCAAGGTTAGGATCTAATATGGCACGTATCATTGGTGTAGAAATTCCGGGTGAGAAGCGGATTGATATTTCGCTTCGATATATTTACGGCATTGGGCCGGTGAATGCGAAAGAGATCTTGGAGAATGCCAAGATTGATCCGAGCATCCGAGCCAAAGACCTGAGTGAACAGCAAATGTCACAAATTGTTCACGCAATTCAAGAAGGCAAGTATGTCATTGAAGGTGACCTACGCCGGGAATTGGGCATGAATCTGAAGCGTTTGCAGGGCATTAAATGCTACCGTGGCGTTCGCCACCTGCGTAGCCTGCCTGTGCGTGGGCAGCGCACTCAAACCAACGCCCGTACGCGTAAAGGTCCACGCAAGACGGTCGGTGTGCAACGGAATCCGAACGCCAAGACTGGTATTCACTAATTTATTTTTATGGCTGAAGAGACAAAGAAAAAGACGGCTCCCAAGAAGGAAGCAAAACCAGAAGCCGCTGCCGATGCAGCAAAGCCGGCAGGTGAGGCCGGTGCTGCGAAGCCTGCGAAGAAGGCTGCTCCTGCTGCCGAAGGTGCTGCTGAAGCTCCCAAGGCTGGTGCCGCTCCGGAAGGTCCTGTGGCTGCTGCCGCCCCAACCGCTGCGGAACTGCTGGCTGACGATCTAAGCGGCAAGAAGATCATCAAAGCCAAAGGTGCCAAGAACATTTCGAACGGTATTGCGAACATTCTGGCGACATTTAACAACACCCAGGTATGCATTACCGACATGCAAGGTAACATCCTTGGTTGGTCCAGCGCTGGTCGTGTTGGATTCAAAGGCTCCCGCAAGAGCACGGCTTACGCCGCTCAGCAGGTCGCTCAAGACGCTGCCCGTCAGGCTATGGCCCACGGCATGCGTGAAGTTGAAGTGCGTGTAAAGGGTCCTGGATCCGGTCGTGAATCGGCCATTCGCGCGCTGCAAGCAATCGGTTTGGAAGTCAGCGTAATCAAAGACGTGACCCCGGTTCCTCATAACGGATGCCGTCCTCGTAAAAAACGCCGCGTCTAACAGAAACTCTCAACTAATTTTAAGATATGGCTCGTTATACAGGTCCCCGCGTTCGCATCAGCCGTCGTTTCGGCATACCCATTTTTGGTCCAACAAAATACCTCGAACGCCGCAATTACGGTCCGGGCGTGCACGGTCCCAAGTCCCGCCGCAAACATACCGATTACGGTCTTGGTTTGATCGAGAAGCAGAAGCTTCGTTATTACTACGGGCTCATGGAACGTCAGTTTCGTGGTGTCTACGAACGCGCCTTGAAGCGTCGTGGTGTTACCGGTGAACAGATGCTGCAGATTCTCGAAACCCGCCTGGACAATGTGGTGTTCCACCTTGGCTTCGCGAATACGCGCGCTGCTGCCCGTCAATTGGTAAGCCACGGTCACGTCCGGGTCAATGGCCGCAAAGTGAACATTCCCTCGTTCGCCTTAAAGGTGAATGATGTTATCGAAGCAAAAGATTCGAATGTTTCACGTCAGCTCGCCACCAAGAATTTGGAGACTTCCACCAACCGTTCGGTTCCTGATTGGCTTTCCTTGAACAAGGAAGCGCTAAAGGGTGTGGTCATGCGGATTCCATCACGCGATGAAATCCAGCCGATCGCCAACGAACAGGCCGTGGTTGAATTTTATTCCCGCTAATTAAACCCGCTCTCAGTCGAGAGCACAAATGGCAAATACACGGACCATCCCGGGGCGGGAATAACACCCGGGTTGGTCAGATTAAATTTGCCAAAAGGAAAAATAGTATGCCAGTACGTTTAGGACGTTTTGAAATGCCGAAGCGGTTGACGAAAGATGAGACAACCTCAACCGAAACCTATGCCAAATTCGTGGCGGAACCATTTGAAACTGGTTACGGTCACACGATTGGCAATTCGTTGCGCCGAGTTCTTTTGTCCTCCCTGGAAGGGGCTGCAATCAGCTCAATCAAGATCGATGGTGCGATGCACGAATTCACCACGGTTGACGGTGTCGTGGAAGATGTCACCGACATTGTTTTAAATTTGAAAAAGGTGTTGTTCAAGGCTCACAATCGTGAACCCCAGACGCTCTTGCTTTCTGCCAACAAGGATGGCGAAGTGACTGCCGCGGACATTCAAGTCAATCAAAATATTGAGTTGGTAAATCCAAAGCAGCACATCTGCACGCTCGACAAAAAGAAGAAGTTTGAGATCGAGCTCGAAGTGAAGGTCGGACGTGGATTTTGCCCTGGTGATGAAAACAAAAAGCCTAATCAGGCCATTGGTGTCATTGCCATTGATTCGCTGTTTTCACCTGTGACACGAGTTCGTTACGCTGTTGAAAGCGCCCGTGTCGGTCAGCGCACAGATTATGATCGTTTGATCCTCGAAGTGTGGACTGATGGCCGCATTTCTCCTGACGACGCTTTGACCCAGGCCTCTGCGATTCTTCAACATCATCTCGACGTTTTCGTCGGTTACGACAAGAATGCTGTCGAGTTTGAAGAGGTGGTTGACAAGCAGGACGAAGAAAAGACCAAGCTGAAGAAGCTGTTGGGCATGAGCGTGAATGAAATTGAGCTCAGTGTTCGTGCAGCAAACTGCTTGAATAATGCCAACATCACCACTGTAGGTCAGCTGGCGATGAAGACCGAGGCCGAGATGCTCAAGTATCGTAACTTTGGCAAGAAGTCTCTCAACGAAATAAAAGAGAAGCTCACAGCCCTTGGATTGTCCCTGGGTATGAGTTTCGACCCGGAAGCGTTGGATACTCCGAAAGAGGAGACTACCAGCGTGACCACAACCGTGGAATAAGAGTTTATGCGTCACCTTAAGAGAACCGCCAAATTGGGCCGCACTGGTACACACCGGAATGCGATGCTGAACAATATGGTTTGCAGTCTGATCAAGCACAAACGTGTGACCACCACTTTGGCGAAGGCCAAAGCCGCACGTTCCGTGGCCGAGAAAATGGTCACATTGGGCAAGAGCGGAACAATCCATGATCGCCGCCTCGCCGCTTCCCGTTTGCATCAGGAAGATGCCGTTAAGATTCTTTTTAACGAGATCGCCCCGAGCCAAAAAGACCGCCGTGGCGGGTATACCCGCATTGTGAAGCTGAACCAACGCCAGGGCGATGCCGCCCAGCTCGCGATTCTTGAATGGGTCGACGTGCCAGCCGGTGGTGCAGCAGCACCTGAGGCCAAGCCTGAAGCGGAAACAAAAGCCGCTGAAGCCAAGGCTTAGTTCAATAACTTAGCAGCAAGCAAAAGCCCGCTCGCAAGAGCGGGCTTTTTGCTTTATTCACGAGGCGAAGAGGGAGGAAGTTGAAGGTGAATCAGCATTTAAGCCTTGGCGTCAGAAGTAATTACGTGTAGGTAAGATTGCTACTGACCCAGTTCACTATTTTGTAACATGACTGCCTCGAATCCCTCCGCCATTCAAGGCCCTTGGTGGCGCCAATTGAATCGTTATCACTGGTTCGTTTTTCTGGTCGCCTCGCTTGCCTGGTTGTTCGATTGTCTGGATCAACAGCTCTTTCTGCTGGCTCGAAACGGCGCCATGAAGGCTCTTTTGCCTGCGGGAGCGGATCTAAGGCTGTACGGTGGGTATGCAACCACCATCTTCGTCGCAGGCTGGGCTACGGGCGGTTTGATTTTCGGTGCAGTGGGTGATCGCGTCGGCCGTGCAAAAACCCTCGCCATCATGGTGCTGATGTACGCGGTTTGTACTGGGTTGTCCGCATTTTCCAAAGGGTGGATTAGTTTCGCAGTTTTTCGTTTTGTCACGGGGTTGGGAGTGGGTGGCGTATTCGGCCTGGCAGTTGCTTTAATCGCAGATGGGTTGCCCGAAAAAGCGCGCACCGGGGCTCTGGGAACGTTGCAGGCGCTTTCAGCAATTGGCAATATGGCCGCTGGTTGCATAGCTATTTTTCTTGGCAATTTGGAAGGAACACGCATCGAGGCCGGCCAGTCCTGGAAGTACATGTTTCTAATTGGTGCGTTGCCCGCGTTTCTCTGTGTTTTTATTCAGATTCGTCTTAAAGAGCCGGAAAAATGGGTAGCAGCACGAGCGGCGGGCAAAGTTACCGGAGTGAAGTTTGGATCCTATGCATCCCTGTTCGGCGAGCCACGCTGGCGAAAGGGAGCGCTTCTGGGAATGATTTTGTGTATCGCGGGCGTCGTTGGATTATGGGGGATAGGATTTTTTAGTCCCGAATTGGTCGGTGATGTAATTACCCGGTCGCTTAAGAACGAAGGCATCAGCCCGGATAAAATCGCTCAGCAAAGAACGATCTGGACGGGAGTGAACATGATTGTTCAGAATTTCGGATCTTTCCTGGGGATGCTTTGCTTTACGAAAGCCGCCCAGACTTTCGGTCGCAAGCCTTCATTCGCGGTTGCTTATGTCTGTGCCTGTATTGCCACCATAGGGTATTTTCATTTCTTCAACAGCAAGTCCGATATGTGGATGAGTTTTATCATGGGTTTTTTCCAACTTGCGTTGTTTGCCGGTTTTGCAATTTACCTTCCGGAGCTTTTTCCTTTGCGGTTGCGTAGCACTGGGACCAGTTTCTGTTACAATGTGGGGAGGTTCATTGCGGCTTCCGGGCCGTTTACATTGGGCAAGCTACAAGCCAGCCTGGCTGCCGGTGCGACGACGGATGCAGCAAAGTTAACAGCATTTCGCAATGCGGCTTGTTATCTGAGCGCGGTGTTTTTGCTGGGACTGGTAGCGCTTATCTTTTTACCTGAAACCAAAGGGCAACCGTTACCGGAAGATAGTGTTGGTTCCAAGGATGCAAAGCCGGCGTCGGCAACCAGCCCTGTCCATTAGCAAATGTTTGTTATTTAGCCAGGTCGAGGCAAACGAGGTGATCTTCGCTGCGGAGATAGAGCTTTTTGTTAGAGAGAATTGGAGCGGCCCAGCAGGGGTGATGTAGCTGCGGGATCTGACAACGGCAAATTTCTTCAAGCTTTTCGGGATTAGGTTTAAAAATGCCCAACAGGCCGCCTTCACCCAGGGCAAAGAGTTTGCCATCGGCAAGGATACACGAGCCGCGACCGAAAACAGAAGGTTGCTCGGAACTGTGGTGAGGCCAGCTTTCTTCCCTATCCCACATTAATCTACCCGATTTCAATTCCACGCAACGGAAGCGGGCGTCGGGCTCGTTTCGACCGCTAAAGGCGTAGAGATAACCGTTCTTATAAATGGGTGTGCTCCAATGGATTTCAAGCACTGGATTGCGCCAGACCTCCTCGACGTCCTTACCGTCAGGTTTCACGCGCAGGAGCACTGATCCGATTTTGTAGTAGGCAGCGGAGATGAAAATCAGGTCGTCCACAACAATGGGGTTCATCGCATTGACGGATTCCGGCACTTGCGCGCGAAACCAGAAGCTAAAATTCACCGCTCCGTTGGTGGGATTCAAGGAGACGAGGCCTTGACGTGTCAAACAGAGGATTTGGCATCGGCCATGAATGGTAGCCGCAACCGGGGTGGAATAGCTGGCCTGCTTTTCGGTTGATTGCCATTTGACGGTGCGTTCGCCGGGCCAGCCGATCATGGGGCGACCTTCCCAATTTGTTCGCCCCACGCTTTCCCAGATGGTTTTGCCGGTTTTGAGGTCGAAGGCAACAAGCCCTGAATTCGGTTGGCCTCCGACCACGACAACGAGTTTGTTGTCTTCCAAAATGGGAGAACTGCCGACACCGAAGAAGGCTTCAGGAACATTGAAGTCAAAGCCGGTATCACGCTGCCAGACGAGTTTGCCGTTGGCGAGTTCGAGGCAGGTGAGTTTGCCTTCCGCACCGAAGGTGTAACAGAGATTTGAGACCAGCAGGGGCGTGGCGCGGGGGCCGTTATTGTAACCGTAGGGATCGATGAATTTGCTGGGATAATTGTAATGCCACAGTGATTTGCCAGTGAGGGCATCCAGGCATTCGACAATTTCCTCCCCGGCGACTCGATGGTGGAATACGAGCCTATCGCCAAGGATGGAAGGCGCGCCATAGCCGGTGCCGATGGATTTGCCCCAGATCACAGGGGGACCATTCGTTGAAAACCTTTCAATCAAACCTGTTTCTGTAGAAACCCCGTTTGCTTGTGGTCCCAGGAAGCCGGGCCAATCTTCACCGAAACTTTGTGAAGTAATCAAACAATTGACGCAAGCAAGCACGAGATAGAAGAAGGATAGGGACTGGAGGTAAGACCTAAGGCTGCACGCTGAGGTTTTCACGGACGGATTCTGATTGATGTTTGTCAAAATCGCAAGTCCATCGGGATGAGATCAGGTAAAATGGATGGAGTGGGGGAGCTTTTTTAGGCATTAATCACGCCTGAAAGCCGCTCCTCCCACTCCATTTCCCACGATGCGCTTTAGGCGCATTTCCATCCCTGTGCTCCTCCCTGGCATCCCGCAGCGAAGTGCTTCGCTGGACGCGGGTAAATTCTTTCCTTCACTCAAGCTTTGCGCCGCATGAAACTGTTTATCTCGATTATATTACCGTCCGGATCTTTAAAATGAGCGGTGCGAACAGTCCAGGCAGGTCGATCGATCGGTGGAACCAGTATGGCGATGCCTTTCTTCTGGAGTTCGAGGCAGGCAGCATCGACATCTTCAACGTTCAAGACCAACGTGGGTCTGCCCAGGCCGTTGTCTTCTGATGGTTGCAATTCGGCGCTCAGCGCGGCGGCCATGTTCTTGCGGTCGAACAAAGCCAATGTAACGGTGCCGGTATCGAATTCGCCGTATCCGCTTTGCTCATCCGAGAAGCGCACCGGGAGATTCAAGGCATCGGAATAGAAGGCAAATGATTTCGCATAATCTGAAACCAAGATGCGGACGTGGGTAAATTTGACTTTCATAATTGCGGTCGCAAGGCATGAGCAAAGCCGCCTAGTCTGCGAAGGCGGGCTTCAGGTGCGAACTGACAAAGGAAACGCTTTTAACTGCTGTTTATTTGCTTCGTTAAAATCAACGATTTGCCCGTGGGAGCGCAAACCCCGGCTGACACTATATTACTTTCAATCAACTATTCAGACACCGATGCCGGGGAAACGTTGCAAAAAATCTTAATAAATTTGCAGATGGTTCTGTCAGAAGCCAAAACCCAGCTCCGGCAAAGTCAGGTTTAGCTGAATGAGGGGAGGCTTAGAGCCGCAGGAAAATCTTCCTGCGATAGAGGAACTGGACGAACCAGAAAGCCAGCAGAAGTCCGGTAATCGAGAGGACCATGTCGCCAGAGCCTTTGGCTACGTGGAGATCTAAAAAGCTTTTTACATCACCGCCAACGAGGCGGGTTGCCAGACCCCGAAAGCCGCCGATAAAATTGCTGGTGAGATAGATAGTTATGGAGTTCATGCCCATCCAGACAAAGGGCTGACACCATTTTTGATATTTCCAGACATCCACCACCTGATAGAAAATTCCGAGCAGTATGGCGCTGAAACCGCCAGCTACGAGGACGAAGGAAGAGGTCCAAATCTTTTTGACCACCGGGAACTGGATGCTCCACAGAAAGCCCAGAATCACTCCCGCAGCTCCCAGAGAAAGGAGATAAATCACTTTCCAGCGATCACAGTAGTTTGTGCTTCTCAGCAGAAGCCCGGCAAGGATACCCAGGAGACAGGTGGCCACGGCGGGGATGGTGCTGAGCAGTCCCTCGGGATCCCAATAGGTATCATATTTGCGTCCGCCGAGGTATTTGAAATCCAGGTGATTGGCGACATTATAGCCCATGTCATATTTGGCAGTCACCCAATTCGTGGTGTTGTAAAAAATTTTCGCAGGGTCACTGACGCCGGTGTCCTGCATGATTTTATCCACGTCATTATCAACCAGTTCGTGCTTTTCCTTGTAATGAGCCATCCGAATGTCGCGAATGGGTACGAAGGTCATAATCGACCAATAGCCGATCAAGAGAGCTGCCGCGATAGCGACCATGGCGCGGGGTTTAAAAAAGCAAAAAATTAACCCGCCGACGAAATAGCAGAGGGCAATGCGATTCAGCACCCCTAATAGGCGTATATCAGGCCAAGCCGATCTCACACCGCCGGAATAGATGAGTGCGACGACAAATAATAGAGCGCTTCGGCGGAACACACGTTTGACCGCTTCGGCGCGGCCAAGTTGCTGGATGGCCTTCGTCAGAGAGAAGACGACCGACACACCCATGATGAAGACAAATAGTGGGAAAATGAGATCATAGAAATGAAAGCCGGCCCAGTCACAATGGTCGAGTTGCAGGCCTAGAAAGTCCGTGACACGATTTTGCGAAAGGCGATGCAGAGCATAGACAAGCGAGTCGGCTCCGATGATCCAGAACATGTCGAAGCCGCGCAGGGCATCCACCGACATGAGCCGCTGAGGAATCGACGCAGTGCTGGCGGCTTTGGCGGGAGAAGCTTCGATTACGGGTGCGGTTAGTTCGGTCATGTAAAGCGCGGTTTTATCAAAACGAGGTGTAGGTCAAAAGGTCGCCCATTTCAAGGTTAATCAGAAAGGTGGAGTGGTGGTTGAGCCTGCTTGATTAAAGAAGGTAGCGATTTATTCAGCCTCCAGAAGCAAGAGCCAGTCTTTAGATTGAGGCGGTCGGGTTGGAATGGTCCACTTTTGATCAGCATCGGCTTTGGCAATCCCCGCGCTGGCGGAGTTTCCGTTTTGCGGGTTGATGAAGGTGGCGCGATAATTTATTCCAGCCTCAAGCTTTTCCACTTTGGCCGGTGCTTTGGTAGCCAGATAAATTAGCCGAATTTTTTTCACAATTCCGGCGGCCCCTGGATTCAGATGGTAGTTAGGAGAGGTCAAGATTTTCCATGGTCCCTGGCCAGGTTCGGCAAGGGATTTGGCAGAAGTCCAATTCCTATCGTCGAAGTTGGCGTCCTGCCACCCGGACGATTCCTGTTCGCTACAGAACCAACTGGCATCGGAGACAATTTGTTTCCTGGAATCATCATTGAAATGGATATCCAGATTGACGAGAAGTCCGGCGGGATTTTTCTGTGTGGTGCCAGATTGGATATTTACTGCGTGGATGGCTAGAATGTTTGGTCCTGATTTCAAGAGAGACGTCACTTCCAATTCACGATAAGGATTCCAACCTACCAAACCGCCCAACCGGGTGCCGTTCAAGAAGACCTCGGCATTATCGTCCACAGCAAGATGCAGAAGCGCCTGCGTGATCTGGGATGTTGATGTAAGCGTGAAACTTTTGCGAAAGCAGCGGCGCCCGGATGGTGCGGCAAAGGCCGATTCTGCGTCTGGCGACCAGATCCAATTTCCCCATTTGAAGGAGCCTTCCGATGAGTCTTGAGAAACCCATTCGGGGTGGCAGTCGAATTCCCACCATTTGTATTTTTCTAATATGTGCCGGCCCAAACCCATCTGACCTGATCCCGGAAGTCTCATCGCCTCCTGCCAGCAAGTATTGCCCCAGTTGTTGTTGCCGGGAGAAGTGCCGAAGGGTTGATTACGCTGGTTGATTTGCCAGACGCCATTGGCTCCGTAGGAATGACCGGCGGTGCCGCCGAGAAGGCAGCGCCATTCCATGTAGCGTTGCACGTCGGCCTCGCAGTTGCCGAGAATGCCTTCGTAGCAAACCTCCGCATCGATAGTTGGCATGCGTGGAGAAGAACTGCGGGAGCGCCGCACCAGAGAGATGGTATAAGGAACGCTGGCTCTATCGTCATGGCCCGATTGCAGCATTTCGAAATCGAGCAGATTGGGATCCGACACCTGCTGACGGCCAAGTTCGATGGGGGGATGGATGGAGAGCGGTCGATGATAAGGATCCACCTGCCTGACATAGCGGGTCACTTTGGTCCACGATTTGAGCAACTGTGCCTGGTCTTTGGCGCGGGTGTTGGAAAGATACCAGGGGCGGGTGGCTTCACCGGCGATACACCAGAACATGGGATAAGCTCCATACCGTGCTACCAAATAGCGCCAGTGTTGCTTCATCTTTTTCTCACCCATCCAGGGAAGGTAATAGCCCCAGGCTCCGAACAGGCAGGGAGCAAGGCCAGAGTCCACCAGGAAGGCGATACGTTGATCAGCGGCCTGGAAATATTTGGGATTGATGCGGGTGAAGTTTGTTTCCCATGGGAAGCCACCTTCGTTCGCGCTTCGTTCATCAAAAGCTCCCATATCCGGATAAAGACCGGCAACCACCTGAACCACATTGAAGCCTTTGGCAACGCGGTCCTGTGTCAAGGTGTTGAACTCTTCGGACCACTTGAGGCGTTTGCAGAGCGACATATACCAGGAATCGGAAAGCCAAAAGAAGGGAGTGCCGTCAGCATGTTCGAAATGATTTTTATCCTTCGCGACCTGGATGGGGCCGTGCAGGTAAAATGCATTGGTGCCGACATAGGGTTTTATTTCCACCTTTCCCGCCACAGCATGGAGGGAGGTGTTCCTGGAATCGGAACATACTGTCGAGAAATGGTGAATGCCGGTTTCGGTCGAGGAATAGCGCACATGCCAAATATCCCCGCCGTCCCAGAAGGCCGGGACCAGGAGTTTTTTGCCGGAAGGGGTGGTGAATGTGACATTCAACTCGATTTGATTGAAAGGATCTTTGTAAGGCCTGGTTGAGGTGAAGGTCCATTCCACCATCTGATTGGCGAGGGCTGATCCAGGACCATCAGCGTTCAGGGCAAAGGCAGTTCCTTCCAGGCAGATAAAGAGCGCCAAAAGGGCTATTGGCATTTTCAGATAAGCCATCGAATACTTTTATGAGAGGAAGATGACTGTCACAAGGATTGTTTGTAGAGGAAGGCGTCTAAAGGCGGAGAAACACTTTTCGGCGATAGAGGAAGTGAACCACCCAAAAGACCAGGATGAGAACGACAACGGAAAGAGCGAGATCGTGGTAGTTGCCGAGGAAGTTCTTGACGTTGCCACCGACGAAGCGTTCACCATGGCGGCGGAAGTTAACGATGTTTGCCACCAGATAGATCGTGATGGCATTCATACCAAGCCAAATGAAGGGTTGGGCCCATTTCTGGAATTTCCAGATCTCAATGATTTGATAGAACAGGCCGAGAAGGATGGCGCTGTAACCGCAGGCAAGCAGAACGTAGGTGGAAGTCCAGAGAAGTTTGATAATGGGGAATTGGATGGACCAGATTAAACCAATGACAAGACTGGTGATTCCGCTGCCGAGGAGCCAGTAGACCTTCTTTTGATCATCAACAGTTTTGTTGGTCAGCAGCAGGCCGGCGAAGATGCCGAGCAGGCAATTGGCAACGGCTGGCATCGTGCTGAGTAAGGTCCCTTCAAACTTCTGGCCAGGCAGATAATGTTGGTCGAGATAATAGGCAAGGTTTTTGCCTTGGTCGTACGAGGCTGCACCGACGCCGGGAACAGGGACGAAGGTTAACAGAGCCCAGTAACCCACCAGCAAGCCAATGCAGATGGCGATAAGTGCTTTGGGCCGAAAAAAACAGAAGAGCAGAGCAGCGAAGAAATAGGCCACGGCGATGCGATGAAGTACACCGGCCAGGTAGATGTTCTTGAAACCGTTCGAGACCCCGCCCATGTAAAAGATGCCAAAGAGGAACAGGATTACGGAGCGAAACGCAATACGCTTGACCGCGGCGACTCTGCCCGAATGTTCAATCAGGCGGGTGATTGAAAACACGATTGATACGCCTGCCAGAAAAACAAATAGTGGAAAGATAAGGTCGTAAAAATGGAACCCGGCCCATTCGCAATGTTCCATTTGGTTTGCGAGTGCATGGGTGGGGGCTGAATCGTCAATTTTTTGGAACGACCGAACCAGCTGATCGCCGCCCATGATCCAGAACATGTCGAAGCCGCGAAGGGCATCGATGGAGATGATGCGTGTGTTTGCCTTTTGATTCAGGGTTGCTGTGGAGCCAGCCTGGTTGGAGAGGGCAGGCGCTTCGGAGGTTGAAGTAGGGGCACTCATGAGAGGAGCGGGCTGCTCAGAATTTTTCGGACAACAGGAAGCCACAACTTTGGAATCCAATCCTCTCCAATGGGGCCAACACGGTCAACCTGCCAACCGGCAAATCGGAATTCGTTGTGCATGGACCAAACCCTTTCGTAATTTGTGGAATGGAGCAAGACAGAGCAGACAGGAACATGGGTGCAAAGATATTCTGCCACATCCAGTCCTGTGCCAGGATCTTCAGAAGCTCCGGGCCGAGGATTCAGATCGTGGTCCAATGAAAATAGACAAGCGGCATCCAAGAACTGGGAACACTCTTTAATCATAGTGGGTGCGTCATACCAAAGTTTGACGTTGAGGCGCGAATCCAGAGATGCGATGGCAGCGTGAAATCCGGCGATGCGGTCGTCATTGTCTTCCAAAATTAAAATCGTGTTCCGAGCCATGAATCATTTTGCTGGTTTCCTCAAATCCAGGCAGAAGAGTTTGTCTTTGCTGCGAGCATAGAAAAGTCCGTCGGCGATAGCAGGGTAGGAGCGGATGTGATTGGGAAGAACCTCGGCGCGGGCGATTGGTTGAAAACTGTCGGGAGATGCTTTAGCGCGGATGAGTTCACCGCGTTCGGTGACGATGAGGAGTTGATCGCCAGCGAGGGTGAGCGTGGCGGCCCCGAAATCGTCCTGTTTCCAGCGAACCTTTCCGGTTTTAAGTTCCACGCACCGCAGGCTTGGGCCCGGTTGAAAGCCGGGGTCGGTGCGGCCATCGATGCCATAAAGGAAGCCGTCGTGATAGATGCTGGTGGCGTAATGGTTTGAGAGAACATCCTGGGCGGCCCAAACTTTCTCTGGTTTACCATCCTTAATGCGGAGCAGCACAGCACCATTGCCATAGCTGCCGGATATGAAAATGAGATCGCCAATGACTTGTGGAGTAGCGGCAGTTACGGAGGCTCCCAGCGGCGGGCGGAACGGATATGTGAAGTAGACTTTGCCATCCACGGGGTTTAGAGCAACCAAGGCGCTGCGAGTCAGAAAGAGGGCATAACGATTACCGTTGATGGTGGCGACGGTTGGGGCGGAGTAGCTGGCTTCGTCGTTGTACGATTTCCATAGCGTTTTGCCGGTCGATTTATCGAAGGCGACAATACTGGCATTGTCCGTTCCTCCGACATTGAGCAGCACTGCATTCCCTTCGACCAGAGGGGAGCAGACGATTCCAAAGAACCCTTTGCGAGCGCCGAATTCCTTTCTTGTATCCACGCTCCATTGCTTTTTGCCGTCCGAGAGGTTGAGGCAGTTCAGCATGCCTTCAGCACCGAAGGTGCAGACAAAGCCGTCGGCGATGCAGGGAGTGGCGCGGGGGCCTTCATCAAAGCCGAAATCGTCGGAGTAGTGAGTGGGGTAGGCGAGGTACCAGAGTTGTTTGCCCGTGTTGGCATCCAAGGCTTCGATGGTTTCCTTGTCGGCGAGGCGATGGAAAAGAATCAATTTATGATCGGTAACAACAGGTGCGGAGAAGCCCTGGCCGATGGACTTTTGCCAGAGGATGGGCGGGCCTTCCCCGGGCCAAGCATCGGCGAGGTCACTCCCTGAGTAAACTCCATTGCGAGCAGGGCCAAGGAATTGCGGCCAGTTGGTGCTCCACGCTTGGTTTGCCATGGCAAGGCAAACAATGATGAGGGAGGCAAATCTGGCGGTCATGCCTGCAGACATTACAAGAAAAGCCAGGAGCACTAAAGGAATATCATGGCGAGAATCAGAGCAAGAATGAGCACGGCGATGACCCACCAAAACCGGGACATTCCACGTGGAACGGGTTTGGATTTCCCGAATTCCCGTTCAAGATAGTCATCGTAATCAAAATTATCGTCAGGAAGGCCCAAGCCGCTGGCATGCGCCTCTCCTGACCAGCCGGTCTCCGCGCAGGAGCCGCATCCGGGGCAAGCTTTTGCATTCGGCGGAACTTCCGCACCGCAGTTGGGACATATTTCAGGGGCTATGGCCATTTGTTGCTAAGAGTATAGACCCACCTGGCGAGATTTGGTGTCGGAAAAAAAGAAAGTTATTCATCCGCATCGGTAGCCATGTCGGGGTTTGCCAAAATGCAGAGATGGAGCTGTTTGAAAGCCTTTAACTTTATCCGGCCCATTTGCTGAAATTGAGCAGATCAAACATCATGACGAATGCTCTTTGTCAGCCGACGGGATTGTCTTGATTGCATACAATTCGAATTTTGTTGGCTCATTGTTGGAGTATAAGTTCAACTGAAACAGTAACTGCTGTAACTCTGTAGTTAGTGTTACATAACACTTTTATGGGCACCAGTTATGATGAGCAACCCATAGACGGAAGGGCAACGGAGCTGTTTTCGGGAGGAAAAGCCAGTTTTGTGTGGCTCTGAGAGGTGTTGTGTGCCATAATTCGCCATTGCCGCGCTATGATCAGAAGAACCCTCTTACTCGTCGGACTGGCTATTCTTACTGCCATTGGTTGTTACTACACGTTTTCCACCGGGAAGTCGAAGCACCCGGTCGAGGCTGCTCATGCACCTGCCGCTCCAGCAGTCACTCCGACGGGTGTGGCCAAGCCTCCAGTGGCGCAATTGACGAGTGTTGTCGCAGCCAGCACCAATTCGGCGGTATCAGGTCAGGTGAAGTCGCGGGAGCTTGATCCAGCATTAAATCCGTATGCGGCGGCATTGCACGGTCCGGGGAAGTCGAAGCGTGCTTGGGATGCTAATTTTCTCAAGAGCCTCGGACATCCGCAGTCGGGCGAGCCGATTCGTTTTGAGTTGACCGAAGGGCGCATGGCTTCGGGCACGATCCAAATCACCCAGTATCGTGATGGCGAGTTGACTTATGTTTCCGGTGAACTCGCGGAGCCGGAGAAAGGCAAGTTCTTCTTTTTGACACCGCCAGCGGAGGGGAAGGCGGGCAAGGCGGTGGGAGTCGTTGAGTTGCCAGCGAGCCAGACGGCGTATCGCATCGAGCCGACGGGAATAAATGGTGAACCGGAGTTGTGGCAGCGGCGGATGGATGAGGTGCTGTGTCAAGCGATGCCATTGGCGGAGGACACGGGCAGCACCAATGAAGTTGCAAACATGCCGCCATTGCGACCTGATCTTGACCCATTATTGTATGTCCCTTCTTACAACAGCAACATTGTCTCGCTGCAAAGTTACCCGGGATCGCCAGCAGTATTATTATTGGATTTCTTCGGTGGTTATACAATTACGTGGGGTGGGGCGGCTTATCCGAAGCCCAGCGTGAGCAACGCGCAGATCAAGGATTTGTGGAAACGGGTGGCGGAGGATTACATGGCGTTCAACATCAATGTGACCACGGATCTCCGTGTATACCAAAATGCGCCTGCCACGAGCCGTCAGCGCTGTGTGTTCACGCCATCAACCCCGGCAATCGGTCCCGGAGCAGCTGGCGTGGCTTACATCGGTTCCTGGAACTGGGGAAGTGATACTGTTTGTTGGTCGATCTATACGACCGGTAAGAACGGGGGAGAGGTGGGAGCACACGAGCCGGGACATACGCTTGGCTTAAGCCATATGGGCACAAATATTGGCACGAATCATACCGAGTATTATACCGGACAAGGGGCCGCGCCGACCGGTTGGTGCCCGATCATGGGTGCAGGTTATTATCAGCCGGTGACCACTTTCTCCAAGGGTGACTACGCCAATCCGAGCAATACGCAGGATCAGGAAAACATGATCACGACCCAGAACAACAATGTGAGCTATCGCCCGGATGATACCGGGAGCACTTTGGCGACCTCACGCTATTTGGAAATTTATTCGGATCTCACTGCTTCGGCGGAAGGGGTGATAGAAAAGCAGGATGACACGGATGCGTTTCAATTTACGACCACGGGCGGCCAGATAAATCTGACAGCCAGCCCCGTGGGGGATTGGGCTGACCTGGCGGTGATGGCCACACTGGCAGATGCGACCGATACAATCATTGCGAGTAACAATCCACAAACGGTTTTATCGGCAACCATCAACACTAATCTGCCGGCGGGAACCTATACATTTCGTGTTACCGGGGCGGGACGCAACAACCCTTTGGTGGATGGCTTCAGTTCCTATGCGAGCAAGGGTTACTACTCGATTGCAGGTTCTGTGGGAGGTGGTTACCTACCGACGCGATTGAGTGTGATGGAACATTCGGCAAATGGCACGGTGGTGGGAATAGTCGCCGCCAATAATACGAATGATGCTCTTATCTACACCATTGTTTCCGGAAATACGAGTAACACCTTCTCAATCAATGCCAATGGCATCATGACCGTGGCCAACAGCGCAACCCTTGATTATGCCCGGCTGGCAACCAATACGATGTATGCGGTTCAGTTTGAGTTATTCGTGAACATCGCCGACCAGACCGATCCCACGCAAACGGAGGTGAGTCGGCGTGTAGTCATCGCAGTGCAGAATTCCGCGGTGAATAATCCAATCGCGTTAACCGGTTTCAATGCCAGTGTCATTGCTCCCTACACCGCCACGCTAGCCAGCAAGAAGGCGACTGCGTTCGACATTCCCAACAACATTGCTTTTTATGAAGCCGGTCTGAACGGCAACGCGCAAGTTTCCGGGAGCGGAGGCAATCAAGGGCTGCCAGGAAGCGGAACGATACTAAGTCCGAACGATGGCACCGTTTTTCAACTGGGGCCGTATGGAAAGACGAACGTGCTGATGCTGGGAAGTCCTTATCCCACCACGAGAACCCTGACATTTCTGAATCCGCAGGCGTACAATTCACTTTCAATTCTTGCGTCCTCGGCCAACGGTGGCGGCCTTGGCACATTCGTTATCACTTTCACAAACGGGTCGACGAGCCAAGTGCTGAATTACAACGCCCAGGATTGGTTTAACAATACCGGCAATGTCGGCATACAAGGCTTTGGCAGATTGCAACTGAATAGCGGACTTTTCACCGAGGATAACGGCAGCGCAAATCCGAATTTGTATCAAACCACCATTGATCTCTCGGTGTTGGGATTGAACCAGGCGGTAGCGTCCATTGCTTTCACGAAGCCAGCGGCAGCTGGCAGTTCGGGAATCTTCGCGGTGAGTGGCGTGCCGATGCCGGCGCAGGTGAGTATCGCGAAGCAACCGGTTTCAGTCACCAACCAGACGGCCGGTGCGAGTTCGATTTTCACAACAGCGGCGATGGGGACTCCGCCTTTGGGTTATCAATGGTATAGCGGAACCCCGGGAAGTGAAACGCTCCTGCCGGGGCAGAATGGCAATAGCCTGACGGTGACACCAGTGCAGGTGAACCAGATCACCAATTACTATGTGGTGGTGACGAACAGCAGCAGTGCCGCGACAAGTTCCGTGGCCACGCTGACGGTGTACCGCAGTCCGGTGATTGTGCAACAGCCGGGGCCAACGAATTCCACATTATTCACCGGAGGCAAGATCAGTTTTTCACTGGGAGTCACCGCCTCGACGCCGGTCACATACTCATTGGCATTGAATGGAGCGAACATTTCCAGTTCGGCAAGTTCCACCTTCAATTTGAACAACCTGCAGGCGGCCAACGCAGGCAATTATACACTGATCGCGCAGAATTCGTTTGGAAGCGTCACGAGCCGGGTTGTATCAGTCACGGTGCAAGCCGCGCCGACAAATCCGTTTTGGCAAAATGTGTTGGCAAATAATCCCATGGGTTATTGGCGTTTGGACGAGAAGACGGGGACGATTGCGCATGACTATGTGGCCGGCAATAATGGGACCTTTAACAGCGTAACGCTCAATCAGCCGGGTAATAATACATTGGATACTCATACGGCGGTGAAGTTTGGCCCGGCCATCAACAGTTATGTGGGGGGCATACCGATTGATTTTTCCACGACCAATAACCCGGCATTCTCAGTGGAGGCCTGGGTGAAAGGGGCAGCGCAGTCAACGGATGCGGGCATTGTGACCAGGGGAACCGGGTCAGGTGGCGAGCAATTCAATCTCGATACCGGAGGAACAAGCCATGCCTTCCGGTTCTTCGTGCGTGACGGCGCAAGCAGCACGGCGCGTCTGGCGAGCGGCAACGTGGTGCTGAATAATGCGTGGCATCACGTAGTGGGCGTTTGCGATGAGCCGAATGGGATAGTGGTGCTTTACGTGGACGGTGTTTCGAATGCAGCGGGCACGATTCCCAGTGGCAGCGGACTCAAGAGTTCGGCGAATGCGATGACCATCGGTTCGCGTCAATCCGGCACCACGGCTTATGACAGCCAGTTTAACGGCAGCATTGAGGAAGTGGCGGTTTATAATTATGCCTTGAGTGCGGCGCAGGTGCAGGCGCACTTCGGTGCGGTGACGAATCGTTCGCCGAGCTTCCTGGTCAATCCATTTACCGTGGCTGGAGTTACTGCCGGGCAGAATTATTCCGTGAACATGGCGACCAACGCGAGCGATCCGAATGCGGATACGATGACCTTCTCCAAGCTCAGCGGACCGGGTTGGTTGACTCTGGCGGGCAACGGGCTGTTGTCAGGAATGCCGGTCTCAGGCGATGTTGGTACTAACGTGTTTCTGGTGAAAGTAGCCGACCCGGCAGGAGCATTCAATACGGCAACGATGAATCTGGTGGTGGCTGCTGCGCCGCTGATCACCTCGACGATGGGCTTGCAGGGATCCAATGTGGTCCTGAACTGGACGGGCGGGATTCCGCCGTACCGGGTGCTGGTGGCGACGAACCTGACCGTTCCAATCAGCTGGCAAAATTTTGGTGCGCCGGTGAGCGGGAACAGCCTGTCCCTCACGCCGAGTAATGATGCGGCATTTTATCAGATTCAGGGGCAATAAGCTTCAGAAATTCGGTTGAACGGCAAGCGGGCTCATTTAGGTTCCGAGCCCGAGCCTGCTTTGAAGACTAACCGCTCAACTGCTGATCATGGTTTGAATTGAACGTGCAGATCAACCGGAGAAGTGGGGTTCTCGATGGTTATGCGCTCCCCTTGATATGTGAGATTGGCTTTCCGATTTGATTTTACCGAGGAAATTATTTTTTGCGAAGGAGCCCGGAGGCGCAGCTCGATCTTTTTGGGCATATGCCGTGTGGGGGGGAGAATGTGGATTTGCATCGAACCATCCTTTTTAGGTTCTATTTTATAGCTAACCTCACCGAATTCCGTTGGGGCGGCGTTGACCACGACCCGGTTGCCAGGTTCCAACCAGGCCCTCGGGATGCCATCTCCAATGCATAACACATCGCCGTCTTCGCGCAGCAACATTTGCCGAAGCAGATGGAGTTGTTCGGTGCAGGAATAGAGATGCGGAAGAGTGTAATGGTTCTCGCCGGTTTCAATCATGGTGACTTCAACCGGAGAATAAGTATCGCGTGTCATGCCAAAAGCCAGCATGCTCCAAAAGCCAAGCAGGGTCTTTCGCACTTCACCTCTTTTCAATTCATTTAACAGATAACCATAAGTATAGGCGTGGTCGATGCCTCCTTCAAATTCGCATACACCAGCAATGAGGCCGCCCCGCTTTTCCAAGGCATCCACAATCCAGGTTGTTGGTTTGTCGTCTGGCGCGAGCAGTCCAATGCCAAGAGCGGGACTCACGGTAAGTCCATAATAGCCGCCGCCTTTGTACCTTTCGAGTTTCAACAGCCGGCGTGTTTCAGGTTCAAACGGCAAAAGGGTTTGTCCTTGATGATCGAATGCTGCGCTTTGCATGGAATCCAAAATGTCCTGTCGGTAGTTTGCTGCCTCCGCGGCGTACCTTCCTGCTCCTGGTATTTTAATTTCTTCAAGGACTTTCGCGGCTTCTTCCAGCCCTTTGGCGCACCACATATTTCCGAGGTAATTATAGACTTCACCGGAGTAATCATTATAGGGACGGAATTTGATCAAACCTCGAACCAGTCCATCTTTGGAAGTTCTCTCTCTTTGCTGCATCAGCCATTCGCATTGCTTGATGATGCCTGGGCTCACTGTGAGCAGCCACTCCTTGTCCCCGGTCATCTGATAGTGTTTTGCCAGACCCACAAGAAATCCGCCCGGGTCGGTCAGCCCGCAGACCTGTGTGTAGAGGCCATTTGATTGCTGAAAATGAATTTGTGTATTGAGAATTGAGGCGGTGTAGGAATGCAGGCCGTACATATCCATGGCCATGGAGTGCATGGAGACGCTGTTGCCGAACATTTCCTCGTAGAAGCCGGCGCCATCATGTGGCTCGATGTATCCATTAACGGTATCTGCGTTGAGTAGAGAGTAAGCAACCCAGGCACGATATGCTTCCATGACGCGGGTATCGGGCACATCAAACCGGTGGATGAGCGCCAATCGTTTCTCCCAGAAGCGGGATACCTCTTTGAGTTTGGAATCGAATTCCCTGGTGGTGATTGCTTTGGCTGATCCGGGATTTGGATATTCAAAAGCAACACAGAATTCTGTTTGCCTTCCCTTGCTCTGCGGCAGGTTCCAGGTGTGGCAAGTATTCGTCGGTGAGACCAATGCGATTTTTTGAGGAAGGGGAGTGCCATTTGAGGAAATCGCAATCATTCGCGCATAGGCAATCAACGGCTTTTCAACACTGAAATTCTCCGACCAGCCGAAGATAGTAAGCTCATAATCGATGCCGTCGCGGCTCGTTTTTAATGTGTCGATTGGCAGATAACCGTTCATCAGTCGCCGTTTGAAGGGAATGCCATCACGACCCAAAGGAGTGATCGGATCACCGGTTTCAAACCATGCCACCGGAGCCGCCCAGGGACTCACATCCAATCTTCCCAGCCGATCAACACCAATATCCAGCGGATGGGCAGGGACGCCAACCACTTCACGGGGGGCCTTCATTGGCGGATAAAATTTTACGACTTTTTCATAGGTCGGGTCTTCATCGGATTCGTTCAGGATCGAAGTTACGGGATCGATCTTCGGCTTGCGGAGTTCCTGGAGCTGGATCTCTGAGAGGTTTGACTCGGCCTCCGGAGTTTGTTCGATGATCACGTTGCTGACCCGTCCGGATATTCTTTCGGTCGAACTGCTTTTAATATCGTAGCTGGCGAGGTCGAATGGCTTGTCTGCGTTCTCATAATATTTTCCGATGGCCATCAATTTGGGCGGGCCGGTGAATTCCTTGGGTCTTTCAATGGTGCGCAGTTCGGTCCAGTTTTTTCCGTTATCATTGCTGAATTCAAAGCGGACGTAATTGCCTCCGAGCTTGATACGGACCAATCGGCTGCTGCCGAAATCAATGCCTCTGTGATCAACCTCATTGTCTTGTCCACCGATTACCGCCGTGCTGAAGAGGCGACCAAAGGGGGTGGGAGATATCTGGCCGACGGCGCACCAGTTTTGCTCATCCCACACCAGATAAATGGAAGCCCACTGGGAAATCCTGGCACTCAGCGTACACAGATCAGTATCGAGCGTTTGTTGAAGGTGGGCTCTTGAATGTGTTGCTGCATTAAATTCGAGGCCGTCATTTTTTATTTCAATCCGTGAATCCGGCGTGGCAGTGCTGGTCCAGGTTGAATTTGAACGCGCGGAAGGAAGCAGGTTATTGGAAGCGAGACTGAACTTCTGACCATTTGTGTTATCGAAAGCTTTTGTGCCCTGATTTGAGAGAAGGAGAAATACAACAAGGCAAAATTTCAGTGCGGTTGAGCATACTGTAATGAGCCTTTTTTCAAATGAATTGGAATGTATTTTCACCGGAGTAGTGTTTGGGCCATTATTTATCATTTTGCATGAAGATGGTTTCGCATCTCCGTTCTTATGTTGGTGCAGCAAAGCAGGGTGAGACAGTCGTGCCAGTTGCTTATATGGATTCTGACGGACTTGATGATATTTAATTCAAATCGCAATCAAATATTCCTGAGAGGCAAATCGATCGTGTGATAATTCAGGGGAGATAAGAATTCAGGCACTCTCGGATGGACGCGGATTCACACAGATTAAAAGTGACAATTTTTAAATGTTTTTTCGACAAATTCCGCTCCAAGAGTAAGACAGATGCGTACAATCCTGCAGAGGTGAAGGGTTGGTCTGCGGCGTGAAAGGAAGGTTGGCCGACGTCGCGGCGCGGGTGTTACACCTGAGGGAAAACTACTGCAACCATTGGTGATTGCAGTAGTTTTGTCAGCCGCATTTGAAAACGGCTGAAATTGCTTTTTACTTCTTAGCTTTTCCCGCTGGAGCTGTGGCTTGTTTCTTCTTCTGGTTTGCGGTGCTGGCCTTGGCCTTCTGTGTGGATTTCTTTTGTACTGATTTCGGAGACTTGTCGCCCATGATCTTATTTTCTTTCGCTTTTGGTTTACTCACCTGCGGTATAGTTGTTTCACCGAAGGCGACTGACAAGGTAGGTTGGCAGGTGGTGGATGTAAACAACTGATGCGCGAGTCTGCCTGGGACGGGATGGCAGGATGATTTTCATCTGTCCCGGGAATCAGGTTAGACCTCAATGAAGTGTTTTGGCTTCAGGCAATCATTTTGAATAGCCGATCCGTCAAATTGATGCACAAATCTTCGACAGTGTTTGCTTGTTGTAATGAATCCATTCTCAACCAACTACTGGGCTGAAAAACCGGGCGTCCGGGATGAGCCGCCTCAAAGGCGTTTGATGGAGATATTGCGCCAGCGGCAGACTTTGCCGACGGGCCAACCTTTTCCGCCGTGGATTTGCAGGCCGATGTGGCCTTCACGACCGAGAGTTTGGAGGACGTGTTCCTTGTCATACTCGGGCAGGGGACAGGTTTCGCCGTTCCAGTGACAGACTTTCAGGTCGTTGACCCAGGTGGTGATCTGCGGATATTTGCCGACGCAGCGAATGCGGGCGGTGTTCCAGTTGTTTATTTTCCAGGCTTTGAGCCACTCTTCCGGAGTGCAGGAATATTCGTAGACGCCCTTGGGCCATTTCTTTGCGCGGGGATCGGTTTTTGTGGTGAAGCTCTTCGGCTCGCCGTCGGGGCCGCGTTCTGCGAAAATTTGGAAGGGTTTCATAGCAAACGAGCGGTCCATTTCGCCGCGCAAATGGCCGACGTTTCCGCCTTCGTGATAGTCGACGTAATACTGGAAGCCTTCGCCTTTGTCAGTGCAGCGGAAGAACACGCCGGTGTCCGGGCCGTAGTCGGGGTTCATGTCGAGTTGCAGTTCAAAGTCGCCGAATTTCTCATCGCTCAGGAGCATGCCGCCGTTTCCGGAGCCGGGAGGATCTTGTTCGCCCTGAAGCACGCCATTTTCCACCCACCAGTGGCCGCCGGTACCGTGGCCGATTTTTTGGGGTGGCTTGTGCCAGCCTTTGAGTGACTGGCCATCAAATAATTGTGTGGAGCTTTGTTCTGCGGCCCATGCCGGTTGGCATAGACCGACGCCTGCGATGCCGCAGGCTTTAAGGAATGTGCGTCTAGTTAGGGGTGTCATATAAATTGGCGTTTTTGTTTTCGAGATTGTGGTTGCTGGCGTTTCAGCCAAGTTTCCAAGGGGAACGGAAAGGGCGGGTGAGCAATTGGCTGGCTTCGGGGTCGCCTTGGATGCACTCGGTTTGGACGTCCCATTTGAGCTTGCGGCCAACAAGCATGGAGATCAATCCGAGGTGGCCGGGAATGGCGGAGTGATGAGCGGTCTCGACAGGGGTGATCGTTGCTTTACGGGATTTGATGCAGTCGAGGAAATTCTGACGGTGGTCGGTGGAGACGTAGAGTTTCACCTTGCGCATTTCTTCCGGCAGGTTTTTGTAGTCGCGCCAGTCTTCGTTGGAAGCTTCAAAGGCGCCCCGGTTGACCCAAACCCAACCTTTTGTCCCGATCCATTTAACGCCGCTGCGGATGTCTTCGTATCCACCAGCCATGATCATCGTGATGTTTCGCGGGTAACGCAACTCGATGCGGTATTTGGTGCAGGTGTTCCAGACGGCATCCTTGGGCGGGAACTCGCCGTGGCCTTCGATCTCAGACGGGCCGGAGTTGTCAAAGTCGCATCCCCAATGGGCGATGTCACAATGATGGCCGACCCAGTCCATCAACTGGCCGCCTCCAGTGTTATAATTCCAGCGCCAATTGCGGTGAACCCGGCCTTGGATATAAGGCATCATCTGCGAGGGACCGATCCAGGCATCATAATCCAGATCGGACGGAGGATCGCTGGGGGTCATGGACTCGGCGGCGTTCCCGGAATTATTGTTTCCACCGGGGAGGCCTACTTCGATGCGGGTGACGTCGCCAATGAGGCCGTTGCGCACGATCTCAGCAGCTTTGTGAAAATTTGCTTCGGAACGCTGCCATGAACCGGTTTGCCAGATACGCTTGTTTTCCTGGACCGCCTTGACCATGGCCTGTTGCTCAGCAATGGTGCGACCGAGGGGTTTCTCGCCGTAAATGTCCTTTTTGTGACGGGCGGCTTCCACTGCGACCAGCTCATGCCAGTGATCCGGCACGGCGAGCATGACGGCATCAATGTCCGTTCGGGCCATCAGTTCGCGGAAATCGTGATAAGCTTTGCAGTCCTTGTTCTGGTAATGCTTGTTGACAAGATTCACCATTTTTTTCAGGTGTTGCTTGTCAACATCACAGGCCGCGACGACCTGGCAGTCTTTCAGACCAAGAAAGGCTTTGGAGTTCGCGGTGCCCATGTTGCCGCAACCGACCAGCCCCAAATTGATGCGTTGGGAAGGGGCTGGACTGTTCTCCAGACCGAGTGCGCGACCGGGGATAATCGTGGGGAAGGCCAGAGCCGCACCTGCAAAACCAAGAAACTTGCGACGCGTGACCTTCGAATCAAAAATGGGACTGCTCATATTACTTTCGATACAGGAAAGGACGGTTGCTGGCAGGCGCAGGTTTCATGGTTGAGTGGAAATTAATGGAAAGGAACGGGAAGGCAAGAGGTAATTGATTTTGGTGGTTTTGTGTTTGGGGTAGGTAGTGGTAACTACACACCTGACATGCACCGGTTGATGGCAGCTAATCATTTGCGAACTGAAGTCCGGCGCACTCCATAAAGGATAAAGAGCGGACACGGGGGTAATAAAACGGTAACATTGGTTTCATAAGTTTTAGGGATATGAAAACAAAATTACTGTTGGCCTTGGGTTTGGTGGCTTTTCTGGGGATGGCGTCGGCAGGGGCGGCATCCGCGGACGAACTGTTGGAGAAGGGCATCTACACGGAGGAAACCAAAGGCGAGTTGGAGACGGCAAGCCAGATTTATGAGCAGATTGTCGAGGATGCGAAGGCGGACCGGAGCTTGGTGGCGCAGGCGCAGTTGCGGCTGGGATTGTGCCAGTTGAAGTTGGGGAACCGGCCCAAGGCAATCTCGGCGCTGGAACGGCTCACGCAGGAATTTCCGGACAAGGACAAATTGCTGGCGCTGGTGGACGATCAGATGCCGGCATTGCTCGAGGAATTGGTAAAGCAGATCGAGCAAAATTACATCCAGGAAGTGGATCGCAGCGAATTGGTGGAGACGGCCATCCGGGCGATCATTGGCAAGCTCGATGCGCGCGGAGGCTTTTTGCGGGTTGGCGACATGGAGTTCCTGGGCACCAACGCGGTGGCGGAGATGAATGTAAATCTGGAGCAGCAGATTGCAGGGGTGGGTGCGACGTTGAAAGTCGATGAGGCGACGGGAGAAATCGTAATCACCGCGCCGTTGCGACATTCGCCGGCATGGAAGGCTGGCATCAAACCTGGGGATCGCATCGTGCAGATCGATGGTGTGAAGGTGCCGGACGAGGAGAAGCTTGCGGGAGCCGTAAAACGAATTCGAGGCCCAGTGGGCACAGTGGTTCGGCTGACGGTCAAACGTTTGGACCAATCCCTCGAGTTCAAGCTCACGCGAGATAACGTTCGTTTGTCCAGTGTCAAAGGCGATCATTACAAAACCGACGATACCTGGAATTTCATACTGGATGCGGAGCACAAGCTCGGCTATGTGAAGTTGACTTACGTTGGCAAGCAAAGCCCGCAGGAAATGGAAGCCGCGCTGAAAGGGCTCCAGGCCGGAGGCATCAAAGGGCTGATTCTTGATTTGCGGAACAATCCTGGTGGCAGTTTGTCGGAGGCGATCGCCATTGCGGACCAGTTTGTTGAAAGCGGGACTATTGTGACCGTGAAAGGGCGTTCGGGGGAAAAGGCTTATGAGGCGAAAAGGGAAGGCACTTATGGCGGCTTTCCGATGGTGTTGCTGGTGAATCGCCACACGGCTTCTGCCGCCGAGATTATTGCGGCCTGCTTGCAGGATCATCAGCGGGCGGTGGTTGTCGGCGAGCGGACTTATGGTCAGGCGATTGTGCGCGCACTTTTTCCGTTGAAGAGCGGCGTGGGGTCATTGAAGCTTCCCGTATCGGCTTATTATCGGCCGAGCGGAAAAAATGTGAATCGCTTTCCGGGATTTACAGATGCCGACGATTGGGGCGTGAAGCCGGATGAAGGTTATGAAATCATCTTCACCGATGACGAATTGAAGCAATACGAAAAAGCCCACAACGAGGAGAATCCGTCGGAGGCGTCCAAGGCCGAATTCCGTGATCGTCAGCTGGAAAAAGCGCTGGCTTATCTGCGCGCACAACCGTGATCCGGTTCATTAGAAGATTATTCAGTCGCACCGGCCAGAACAGCGAACTCTGGCCGGTGGTGCTGTTATTGTTTGCCGTGGTGGTACCGGCGGTGTGTTTGGTGTGGTTCATGAACGCCGCGATGAAGAATGAACGCCTGGCGGCGCGCCAGAAGTTGGCCGACAGTTATCGCGCGCAGCTTTCCTCCATCCAGATGCAACTCGAGCGCCATTGGGAGGAAAAGTTGGACGAACTGGAGAAACTGGCGCGAACAACGTCTCCGGCAGCGGCCTTTGCCAGATGCATCCAATCCGGCTTTTCGGACAGCGTGCTCATTGCCAATGAACAAGGCGATATTGTGTACCCCAATTCGCCGTCGCCTGTAGCTGCCGGCGAAGCAGGCCCAAAGTGGGCGGAGGCGAATCACAGCGAATATGTTCAAAAGGACTTCGGCGCGGCAGCGAGTCTGTATCGTGCCCTGGCCAGGGACGCGACTAACACGCACCTGGCGGCCCGGGCGTTGCAGGCCGAAGCTCGATGCCTGGTGAGTGCCGGGCGAAAGGAAGAGGCGATTCGACTCGTGAAGGACATGTTTGCCCAGGAACGGTACTGTAATGCGGCCGATCCGCAGGGACGGCTGATTGCGGCAAACGCCGAATTGATGGCGTTGGAACTTGGGGCCGATGACGTGATAGCGCAGCGATTGAAGCAGCGGCTGATGGATTACGACAATCGGGTGCTGGCTGCGCCGCAGCGGCGCTTTTTGATGAAGGAATTGCGGAGGCTGCGTCCCGATATGGAATTCCCGACGTTGGCGGCTGAAGAATTGGCTGCACAGAGCTTGCCAACAAATCTGTGGAAGTTTACAACTGCCAATCGTCGCGTCGTGGCGTTGATGCGATTCGATAAACTGCAATCGCACTTGCGGACGGTTACCGATGCGCCCGTTTCACTCGCCCCGCCGGGAACTGAGCATGATGCCGCATTCGTTTCGGTGCCTGCGGGAGCGCGATTGGCCGGGGCGCGGTTGATCATTCCGCTTGGTCATCCGATTGAGCAGCCCACGCATATTTATTTGTGGACGGGCATGTTGGTGTTGGCGGCGATGGGTGTGCTGACGCTGTTTGCGATCCGCCTGCTGCGCCGGCAGGCTGCCCTGGCTCGAATGAAGAACGACCTCGCAGCCACTGTTTCGCATGAGCTTAAAACGCCGTTGTCCTCGATACGCGTGCTGGTGGATACGTTGCTGGACGCCGAGAAGTTGGACGAAGGCACAGCCCGGGAATATCTTCAACTCATTGCACGGGAAAATGAGCGGCTCAGCCGCCTGATCCAGCATTTTTTGACCTTCTCTCGCATGGAGCGAAACAAGCAGGCCTTTCACGTCATGCCACTGGCGGTGCGCCCGATCATCGACATTGCCGTCGAAGCCATGCCCGGCGGCCGGCTGGAATTGCAAGTGCCATCTGATCTCCCGCGCGTCATGGCCGATGCGGACGCGGTGGCCACGGCCCTCATTAACCTACTCGATAATGCCTGCAAATATTCCGAAACTGGCCGGCATGTTGTCCTACGCGCCGAGGCGAGGAATGGCAGCGTTTTGTTTTCAGTCCAGGATCACGGAATCGGGATCGCTGCTCGCGAGACGAAGAAGATTTTCGATCCGTTCTATCAAGTCGATCAGCGCCTTTCCCGCAAAGGCGGCGGCTGCGGTCTGGGATTGAGCATCGTGCAATCGATCGTCCGCGCGCATGACGGCTGCGTATCAGTCGAAAGCGAGCCCGGGCGCGGCAGCACGTTCACTATTACCCTGCCGACCGCGAAGGAGTCCGCCGATGCATAAGCCCTCCGTGCTGATTATCGAAGACGATCCGGCCCTGCTGCGCGGGCTGAAGGATAACTTTGAGGCTCAGAAGTACCGCGTCCAGATCGCGCGCGACGGACAGGAAGGACTCGGCGCTGCGCTCAACCAACCGCCTGACCTCGTGCTGTTGGACATCATGCTTCCCAAAATGAACGGCTACGAGATTTGCCGCGCCATTCGGGCGAAGCGATTCGATATGCCGATAATCATGCTCACCGCCAAGGGCCAGGAAGAGGACATCATTCGCGGCCTGGAATTAGGCGCGGATGATTATGTGACGAAGCCCTTCAGCATTCGCGAATTGCTCGCGCGCGCGGCGGCATTTTTACGCCGACGGAAGGGGCATGCAGCGACGGTGTTTGAATTTGGTGACTGCAAGCTCGATCTCGCCGCGCACAAACTTTATCAAGGCGGAAAGGAAATCGAGCTGACCACCAAGGAATTTCGACTGTTGGAATTTTTCGCGACGCGTCCGGGGCGCGCCCTCACCCGCGACCAAATTCTGGATGGGGTTTGGGGAAACGACATCGTCGTCAACGACCGCAGCGTGGACCGTTGTGTGACGACGCTGCGCGCGAAAATCGAGACCAATCCGCATCAGCCGGTATTGATTCAAACCATCCGGGATGTGGGATATCGGTTTGAATCCTGACTATGACAGCACTCCAAAAAGCAATCATTGGCGCCACCCTTGTCGCGGTTGCTGGCACGCGCAGGTTTCATGGTTGAGGCGAAAGTAATGGACCGTGATGGGAAGGCAAGGGGGAAGTTGCAAAGACCTGTTGGGAATGACCAATGTTAAAATGTCCAATGACCAAGGAATGGCTGGTAGTAGATGAAGTGGCCTGGCTGGTTGCGTGTTGCGTGACTGCAGTGGAGTGGATGGAAGGCGGGGATTGCGCTGTCCTGTTCCGCTTCGGATTGCGTGTGTCGTGCTGTTTGGAATCCTGGGCCGAAGCGGGGATTTTTATTTGGTAAAATGCTATAGATGGGCCGACTCTACGGGTCTTAGGCAGATTGTCGGTTTTTCCCAAGTGAAATGTTTGTACTAAGACAGAGGATGACGATAGACGGTCGAAAGCCGGATGAATGGTCTTTCAAAAGCTTTCCAACTTTAGAATTAATATGAAATTCCTGCATAGATGTTCTCTGTGTGTTTACTGGTTGCTCGTCACATTGAGTGTGGGGCAACTGCCGGTTCATGCGGCGCGGTTGGAGGTATTGAAGTTTTCCAGCCATGCGTTGAAGGGCAATCCGCTGCACGATCCGGACACGCGACAGGTGGCGGTTTTTATTCCGTCCCAATATAGCAGCAACGAGCCACTGCCGATTATTTATTATTTGCCGGGGTGGGGTGGTTCTTCGGAGCGATTTATTAAGGATGCGGAGAAGTGGTGCACGTTCACCCAGAAGCTGGCGGATGAGGTCACGCCTGTGTTGCTGGTCGTGGTGGATGGGCGGAATCGCTGGGGCGGGAGCCAATACATCAATTCTCCTGCGCAGGGGAATTACGCGGATTATGTTTGCGATGAGATTGTCAAAGAGGTTGAATCGCGTTTCGGTGTCACTCCCTTTAAACCACAGCGCATTGTTGCGGGGCATTCGAGCGGCGGTTTTGGTGCGTTGCGTTTGGGGATGTTCCGGCCGAAGCTTTTTGACGGGGTGGTGGCGCTGAGTCCGGATTCGGATTTTCCGACGTCCCATTTGCGTTTCGTGCAGGCGCCGGCGGTTAGCAATCTTACGCTTGCCCAGGTGAAGGCGTTTGCCGCTACTGACAATGCGCAACCAATGCCGAAGGATGGTGACTTGCGGTATGCCCTTGGACTCTCCGCGGCTTACGCGCCGCGCGGATGGTGGCATCGGGGGGAATTTGAATGGCCCTACGACGGCCATGGACACTTTCGCGAGAAGGTCTGGCAAAAGTGGCTGGATAATGATCCGCTGACGATCGTGGAGCGGAAGCACAGTGCCTTCCTACCGAGGCAAACGGTTTATCTCGAGGGAGCGGCGCTGGATGAATACCAGGCCAATGTTGGTGCACGAAAAATTTATGAAGTGATGAAGAAGCGTTCTTCATCGTGCGTTTTCTATGAACCACCAGGGCATCATAGTGATCATGTGGCGGAACGGTTGGAGCGGGGGGGGGCGTGGAGTTTTGGACGGCCGGTGAAGGACATTAAGTAGAGCAGCGTTAGTTGACATCGTTGAAGAATGACCAAGCTCCAAAGAATGCCCAATTTCCAATAGTCAAATTGGTCGCTCACCATAGACGAAACCTGTATTTAGCAGTCCCGGCGGATTTGTTGATCGAAAGAGGTTGATTTCAGCGGGGCGGCGTGATACCACAATTCAGCCCCACGACTCAGGAGACCAAACTCTATAATATGGATACTACCAAAAAGGCTTTAGCGCTCTTGTCCACATCTGCTCTTGCCGCTGGCGCGGCGCATGGCGCGGTCCTTTATACGCCAGTCAATATCACGCTCTCCGCAAGTGGAAAGCTGAACCTGGATCTCAACCAGGATGGTGCGCCGGATTTTCAAATGGGTTTTAGTGGCGCTCCGAAACCGTTCATTAACAATTCGGTTGCCGGGGCAACGCCGTCGTATGTCCTTTCCGGGAGCGCAAACCAAGGGTTACCCTTGACTGTGGCGGGCACGATGATTGATGGGAGCTATCAAAGCGCGCAGTCAACGGGTTATTTTAACAAGAACTCGGGTGGCACGGTGGTGGGAGGTTGGACCGCCTCTGGGGACATTGAAGGTTATGTGGGGTTGGAGCTGACAGACGGGACGGGCACGCACTACGGTTGGGCGCATTTCATCTTCAATGCCAATGGTGTGCCTGACAATAACAAGGACACGGGCACGCTCAGACTGGTGGATGCCGCGATGGAAACAACTCCAGATGTTGGCATTTTGGCGGGACAGACGGCTGAGACCGGGGCGCCGGTGGTGACGGTGTCGCCTGCGTCCCAGACCGGTTACCTTGGCGGGAATGCGCAGTTGACAGTGATTGCGCAAGGTTTTCCGGCGCCGACTTTTCAATGGCGTGCGGGGGCGGTTGGCAGTGGTGTCTATACCAATCTCCCGAATGGCGCAGGAGTCACGGACGGGGCGTTCAACACGTTGAAGCTTCAGAACCTGACGCTGGCGAATGTGGCGGATTATGTGGTGGTGGTTTCAAACGCACATGGTGCTGTCACCAGTTCGATACCGGCAAAGTTGACCGTGCTTCCTGCGAGCGACAGCCCGGCTACACTCGTGCATCGGTATAGTTTTCATGATCCGGCAGGAAGCTCGACATTTGTGGACTCGGTTGGCGGTCTGGATTGGAATGGTGCTCTTCAGGGAAGCGCAGCGCTGACGGGGTCCAGTCTTCACTTGGACGGGTCGTTCGGCTGCTTCGCGTCGCTGCCGCCTTATATTACCAGCAATTACACCCAGATGACGGTGGAGTTCTGGACCGACATTGCGCCGGGCAACCCGGTCTGGACACGTGTTTTTTCCTTTGGTGATCAAACGGGAGGCGGTACGAAAAACTCAGGAGTGGATTACTGTCCATACGCTGGCGGCAATTACCAGAACCTTGATTTGTCAGACTTAACCGGGGCAAGTACTTACGCCAACAATAATGCCGGCCTTAATGGCACGACCAACAACCACATCACTGTGATTGTGGATTCCGTTAAAGGGGCATTGTGCTATTACAACGGAGTCTCCGTCGTCTCCACGCTGAATGGTGCGGTTCCTTCCCTGGCCAACAGCAATGACGTCGATAATTGGATTGGGGCATCATTGGTTTCGAGTGATCCCTACCTGGCCGGGACGATTTACGAATTCCGTGTTTATCAAGGCGTTCTGCCAGTCCAAGCCATCGCCTTAAATGATGCAGTGGGACCTGCTAATTACATTCAGTTGTCGGCCAATCCCACCCTCAAGGCCGCTTCCAGTGGCGGGAATGTGGCTCTCTTCTGGCCGGCGTCCAACTTTGGTTTCGCCGTCCAGTCGACATCGACTTTGAGTGGTGCCCCGAGTTGGACCACGCTGACCAACGCGCCTGCCTTGGTGGGAACTAATTGGCAGGTGAGCCTGACGAGCACGGGAGCAGCGAGATTTTTCCGATTGGTGCACTGAACGGGAACATTTGTTTCAACCGCGGATGGACGCGGATGAACACAGATGGGGAAGGCTGAAGGTAACTGCTGGTTCGGAATGGTTCTTTAGTTTTCCTCCGCGGATAATAGCCGGAAGTGCTAATTGAGGTGAGTAAAATATTAGCACGAATCAATGGGATGTGCTTGATTGAGCTGCTGGGTTCCGCTTCGGATCGCGTGCGATGAGCTGTTTAAATTCCTGGGCCGAAGCGGGGATTCTTTTGGGGTTTGGTCCCTATAATCATGCCGACCCATACGGGTCTTAAGAAGTCATCGGCTCGTCCCTAGTGAGACGGGTAATTTGGGCAGGATGACGGTTTGTCGGCAATTATTCGAAAACATCCCGAACGACCTTCCTGCAAAAACTTTCCCAACCTCACTTAGCCCAGCCGTCTACCGTAGGTTGCGGCAGCGCGGTTGTTGGGCTGAAGTTGCAGGAGGACTTGCATGGCATCGCGGGCTTGGGCCCATTTGCCTTTGGCGACGAGTGCCCGCGCCAACACGAAATGGGCTTCAGAGAGGTAATAGTTCAATTGAATGGCTTTCAGCGCGGACTCTGTTGCTTCGGCTGCGAGTTGTTTCCGCAATTGCGCTTCGGCCAACCCCGCCCAGGCGAGGGCATCGTTATCGTCCAACTTGAGTGCCTGTCTGGCCAGGTCTTCCAGTGCATTCCATTCGCGAAGTCGTAACAGCAGCAAACCGAGTCGACGCAACGCGTCCGGATGCGTGGGATGGAGTTGCCGCGCTTCGTTTACCAAGGCACGCGCCTCCTGGATTTGTCCTTTGGCCAGGCAAAGTTCAGCCCGAGGCAGGAGCGACCAAATCCCGGCGGGTAAACCTTCCAACACCACTTCAAGTGTCTCGGTTGCTTCAGAAAGTTTCCGGAGCGTTAGTTGGCATTGGAACAGCGCATGTCCCAGTTCTGGCCGCTCCGGAAAGCTGCGAAACAATCCTTCGAAAATTGGTAGTGCATCTTCGTATCGCGAGGCTTCCAAATAAGATTGCGCGAGATTCCAATCCGATTCCCCCCGGAGCGTGGCAGCCGCTGCAGAATTACCTGGCGCACCAGGGACTTCGGCGGCATGCGGCGAACTCACTGACTGTGTTGGCTCCCAGCTTGCGATTCGTGCAATTTCGGGCGGCTTCACAAAGCTCTCCACTAACACACGCCCCTCCATGTCATCGCCGATGGGCAGCCCGAACCACGTGAGCACCGTGGGAGCCACATCGAGAACTGACGCGCCGAATATCTGTGCATTGCCGGTTAATCCCCGACCGCAAGCGGCAAAGATGCCGCGGGGCGACTTCCATTCGTCATCAGTGGCGCGCATATTGGCCGGAGGCGCCGGACACCTGGCGACACCGTGAGCGGAGACCACCATGGTGGCTGTGTCGCTTCCGGCTGCGCGGACGAGATTGCCCAGCATCTGATCCAGCAGGCGGCAGGTGCCGCGAATCACGTTTTGATAGAGCGCGGATTCTGCCTCGGGAATGGATTCCGGGGATGACAAATGGTTGGCGAGAAACATTCGGCTTATCGCTCCCAGAGCAGGAAAGTGAACGGCGGCAATGTCCCAGTTGCCACCGGAGAGCAAGGTCATCATCGCCGCCTGGTGTGAAAAATCCGCGGCCAGGAAGACGCGCAATTGGCCGAGGCGACGGTCGCGTTTCTGGTCGATTTTCTTCCACTCGGGCACGCACAACGAAATGATATCTGCCTGGACATCTGCGGGACTCATTCGCCAACCATCCAACCGGACACCGATTTCCTCCGGCCAGTAAGTTCCCGGTGCGGCGGGTGGCCACGGTTTGATGCCCGGTCCTGCGGTCGGTTGGGCGTACCGGTCGGATACGATTATGGTGTTTTCAGCGCGGCCTCCGTGGGTCGCGGGCCAGCCTACGATCAGACTTCGCTTTCCTGCTTGAGCGAGCATTTCCCAGAGCGCCAGCGAGCGCCGTCGCGCGGCCGTCACTGGAACTGTCTCGTTTGCAACCGTGATGCTTTCTATCGGGTGACAGATGCGATGTTGCCAGGGGCGTTTTCCCGTGGCGATGGAGGTCCATTGCGCCACCGGCGTCAGCGGTTGGGTGGAGAGCAGTTGGCCAGATGCGCCCCCTTCGACGATGCGGCGGAGCACTGGCATTTCTCCAGCGTCGATCAGAGAGTGCAGAATTTTCCAATCCGCCGCTTCCCAGCCGATCAGCAATAGTCGCTTGCCCATCATGTAATGGCTCCGTTTTGCGTCGTCGTCAGGGTTTTCGTCATGAGGTGGGATCGCGCCACTTCCCGCCCGCCCATGCGCAGGGCGAGATTGGCGGTTTGGCGATGTTCGGTCTGGCCGCTGCGAAACCAAATCCAGCGAATGGGGCCGTCGGGGGCGATGCGTTGAGCGTCGTGATAGAGCAGGAACAAACTGGCCAATGAACGCAAGAGGGGATTACTTTCCTCAACGACTTGGACATCAATGTAGAGTCGCTCACCGATGCGGCGGGTCAGGAACACGCCGAAAGGCCGCTGGCCGTCGAACAGAATGCAGGACAGGTCGGGTTCGAAGCCAAAAGCAGAACCGGACTGCCAATAGCTGCGGATTTCGTCGGAGGGCATGAGCCGGTGGCTGGCAATTAAATCGAGGGCGATTTCCGGAGGATGATTTCGAATGGACTCCGTGCGCCACCCGGCAGGAAACTGCGAGCGGTGCTTTTGTTGGAGCTGCATCACACGCGTCCATGCGACCCGATAGGAAACCTCGAAGGAGCGTTCGGAATGCAAATGCTCGAAGCCATGGCTGCGCAGGATTTCGAACCAATCGTTATCCTCGGTGAGCAGAGTCACACATCCGATTGATTTCATTCCCGCCTGGCGCGCGGATTCCTCCAGCCTTTCAATCAACAAGCCAGCGACCGTGGCTCGAGCTACTCCCGGTTGGCAGGCGAGCTGAAAGCGCCCAATCGTTCCCTCCGGCCACCAGGCGGCGGCGGCGATGAAGCGCTCTATCGGATGGCTCCGAGCTACTGCCATCAACCGGGCTTGCGGGTTGAGCGGCACTTCGCGGAGCAGATACAGCACGCGCTCGACCTCCGCGGGAGCGGGTTCGCGTATCGCCAGGTCGGGTATCCCAGCCTTGTTTATCAGGGACGTTGTCACGTGATGCTGCCGATTCTTTTTGGTTTGCCTGTGGGTCTGGACTCCAGAATGCAAGCAAGTGTGGTGGTTGTCAGCGCTTTTATTTTATGAAGGATGGTCGGCTTGAGCGGGGATGGCAGGATGATCATTCAACCGTCGAGCAATGGGGTCGGTCGCTTCAGTTTGCCAAACAATCATTATCACCTCTGCCGTGGAGCGGAGAAGAGTTTGATTTTCTCTTGGTTTTGAACTGTTAGACGACCGGATGCATCAACCGTGATGTTCCCGCACTTGCAGGTAACATCCTTTTTCGGCATCGTCGGAATTGCATTCCCGCAGGTGAGGCATTGGTAATAGAGGTTCTTCTCGCCCACATAAGTTTTAGCCGCGTCAAACTCTCGATACTTTCGGTTTTCTCTTTCCCATTTCTCCTTTCTCCACTTCCTTTGGTCTAACCATGAAGCGAGCTTTCCCAAGGTCAACCGATTTGCTCCAATAGAAGCGATTCCTAGCAGGGCGGCAATTGTCCACACCCAAACAGTGCTCAATCCGGTTTTGTTGGCCAAGAGTGATCCAGCCACGGCGGCGACACCGATTGCGATAAAAAATGGAAATAATTCAAAAATAGTCATTTGCCCGTGCCAATTATCTTTGGATTGGCCTGTTGCTTGGACTCCAGAGTGTGCTCAAGCGTGTTGACTGTCAGTGCTTTTATTTATGAATGATGGTCGGCTTGGGCTCGGATGGCAGGATGATATTTTATCTGGCGCGGGAACCAGGTTCAACATCGATGAATTGTTTAGATTCAGGTGACCCATTTTTTTTTACGCTTTCTTGATGGCAGTTAATGAATAGGTCAAGGGAAGTTTGTGCTCGAGGCCTTTGATATAATACCTGCCATTCTTCTCGATGGCATCCGGAAACGTGGCATATGGTGAAAAGTCGTATTCTTTGAAGTCCTTGATGATTAGGCCGTGGCTTTCAAGGGCGCCAAATAATTCGCCGAGGCTGTGATTCCAGCAGTGGGACGTGCCCAGGTTTTTGGACTCAGGATCGGCGTATGATTTCTCGTTCTCTCCAACAATGGGATCCGATTTGAAGTAGGAATACTCAATTTTCGAATGATCGTCGCTTAACATCCATAACACCGGATGAAATTCTGCGAAGCAAAATTTGCCTTTCTTTTTCATGAAACGAGAGACAATCCGAGCCCAGTTTCCGAGGTCAGAATGCCACCCGATGACCCCGAACGACGCGTACACGATGTCAAATTTCTTGTCGAGAGACTCATCAAGGTGATTGACGTCGCAGTGGATGAACCTGGCGTCCAGTCGAGACGCCTCTTTCAGCTCTCGCGCCTTCTCTATGGCCACCTCCGAGAAGTCAACTCCAGTTACCACAGCGCCCATTCTAGCCAAAGAGAGCGTGTCCTTCCCAAAATGGCATTGTAGATGCAAGACAGACTTTCCCCGCACATCGCCGAGCACCTGCAAGTCGATGGGGTTGAGAGAAGATTTCCCTTTCAAGAAACCGGGCACATCGTAAAACTTCGAATGAAAATGAACCCTGGCAAGATTATTCCAAAGTTCTCGATTCGATCTCACTCGCTTTGCTTCGTGCGTTGACATTTTTGCCCTTCAAAAAGTTTTGATAAACTAGAACGCTTCCCAGGTAGCCAACATACGAGAGAACCAACCCTTCAATGGGCTACTTGAACACGGCCGATTGTATGTTGGTGGCGGTCCCTGTTCAAGCCGCTGGGCAATCCACCGCCATTGGTTTCCGCTGTCGGAACTGGTGGAATCGGTGCGAGGGCGTTGATGTGCGAAAAACCCGAATTCTTTCGTCCCTAAAATTCTTGTCTCTCTTCTTGTAAATGGGGAGGATTGCAGGATGAAGACGTTACCCATCCATTACTTCCTCAAACCCATAACGCCTACAAAAGAAACCCCTGTCCGTTTCTTGACGAAACTGATTTGTGCGGTTGTCCTGATCGCTGCTTCGGCTTCTCCATTGCAGGCGAGCTTGGACTTCTATGACTCGTTCAACTACACCAATGTTAATGCGCAACTGGCGACGGTGGCGGGAACCAATTGGGTGGCCTACGCGGGTGGTGGCGTCCATCCGACGAACTTCTTGGGCAGTTTGAGTTATCCGGGATTGCTCACCGGGTCGGGGGACAATAGTGTCCTTCTTAATGGAGCGGGCGAAAGCGGCACCGCCGCCCGCAACCTCTCTCAGAAGCCCTATAACATCGCCAATGCGCCAACGCTCTATTATTCCCTTACGCTTAAGGTCACTAGCATCATTGCGAACGATTGGGGCACGGCGGCAGGCAGTTGGACGAATGGTTCATTCATGTTGGGATTCAACCAGAAGCTGCAAACTGGCACCGCGATAGGACTCGGCGATGCGGCAGCACCTTTGCTCATCCGCACTGGTGACCCGAACAACACTACCGGCGCTGCGAGTTTCCAAGGCTATCAACTCGGTGTGGGCGTCACCGCAGCAAACACCAACCGCACGTTCGACCCCAATCATGTCTACACGACGAGTGACACTCTTTTCATTGTGGTCTCCTACACCTTCAATTCCGGAACGACGAATGATGATGTGGCGAAGCTTTACGTCAACCCGGTTCCAGGAAGCCTGGAAAGTGCAAACACCCCAGTGGTCACCGCGGCCTCCTTGGGCGGAGATGTCAGTAACAACCAGATACAATCATTTTTCCTTCGGAATAACAGCGTGGAACCCAGCAGCACTCAAATTGACGATCTCCGCGTCGGCACGACCTGGGCGGATGTGACGCCGCTGGACCTTGCCTTGCGCATTCAGGCGGCCTCGCCCAATACCGTGATTTCCTGGACGACCAACAGCACCGGTTACATTTTGGAAACCAACGCCACGTTGGACTCAACGAATTGGGGAACAATTGCGAGCCAAATTGGCATCGTGAACGACCGATACTCCGTCACGAATTCCGCTTCGAGCGGGAACCGGTTCTACCGTTTGCGTAAGTAGCCTGAATCGTTCCAGTTTGAGTTCGCTGGGCAAGTGAGGCGGCAGTGTTTGAAGATAATTGCGGCATCGCTTGAGCCAGTCGCAGTAAACCTGTTCGGCGTTCAATGCAGGATGCCTTGCCGAATGACATCTGACACTCGAAATATTGTTCGTATATGGGAATTATTGCGACACGTGTCGCATATTAATTGTTAGGCGGCTACTACACTGACATGAAACGAAGGACTATAATCGGAATTTCGGTAGCAAGCATTCTCTCTCTCATCGCGGGGATTGCGTGGCTTGTTCACGAACATAGGAAAGCACTGGATGCGCAATGCATCCATAATATGATATGCATTGATAGTGCGAAGCAACAGTGGGCACTGGAGAAGTTTCGTTCTGAGCGAGGGAGTAGCGGCCGGGCCGAGGATTACAGGACCGTTTACTCGAATGCAGTACCGACAGTGGATGATATTCTTCCATACCTCGGCCGCAATGCGCCTCCCATGCCAAAGTGTCCGCGGGGCGGAGTACTCATGATCGGACGGGTTGCAGATCTTCCAACATGTTCATTCCCGGGCCATGTATACACAGAGGAGACAGCGAAATGGGCGAAGAAGTTCGATATAAACTTTTCATATCCGGAACACTGGAGCCGCCTAACCATGCGCTGCTAAACCCTTCGCCGAGGCATAAGGTCTAGGCGACTCGAGCGTTTTCCATGAAAACTCTTTTTCAAACCTTTCTGGTGGTGGCGGTCGCGAGCGTTGCCAGTGTGACTGGTGACGCCGCAGACCGCTTGCCACCTCCTGTGTCTGCCACGTTCGTTTCCAAACATGAGGGCAAGCCGCCCATGAAGTTTATCCGCGCGGCCCTCGTGCTGACCAATCGCACCAAGACGCCACTCTGGTTCGTCCTGCCCTACAATTGCGACCAACCGCCGGGACTGAACAAGCCTGTCCGAATCCCGGAGGGCTTCGAGCCGACTTGGATTCCTGCGGATGGCTTCAATACGGGAGAATATTACAAGGCTGAGTCAGGCAGCAAAGGGAAGGTGATCCGAATCACAGTTCTGAACGTCACTGATGACAAGGGCTTTCGGCTCTTCAGGCTTCCACCCGGCGGCAGAGTGGAGTTTGAGAGCTACGAGTTCCAGATGTGGTCCGATTATGTTCGTTCCTTCAAAGTGTGGACCGCCGACGAAATCAAAGTGAATGGCAAGGAGACTTTGGAGAATTGGCTGCCTTACCAAACACTTTCGGATGCCCGGACATTCGTGCCGGCAAAGACTCAGGCGGACAACCTCAACTGGGACACCAAGACATCCGCTAATCGGACCGACTTTCGCAAAGAGCCCGTTTCACAGCTTGATCTGAAAATCACTGGCACCTGGGAAATTCCGCTTGAGAACTTCAAATGAAACGCAAGTCGCCTAACACCGCGCGAGCCTGTGTGAAAAGTATTTTACTTTTTGTAAATGGCGTGGGGTTGGCGAGGTGTTCACCGGATTTTGAGGTTTTTCTTTTTGAAGTTTTCCGGGAGGCCAAATTATTGATCTGGGAATGGGAGCGTTCCAGGTGGTTATGGGCGTCGCCAGTGGCAAAAGAGGGCTTTCGCCCTCCTTTTATTCCTTCACTGCCACGGCCTTGATCAAATCCTCGAGGCTGACGATGTTCAAAACGCGTTTCAGGTTGTAGGCCAGCACGGTTAAACTCATTTCCGCCCCCACTCCGGCCAGTCTTTTGCATAAAAAATATCCACGGTATGAACCGGAGTGGTAGGTAACAAACAATCCGGAGTGATGGGTTACACTTCCGAGCACGGTCGTTTACGCGGATGGGGTGGGAAGGATTAGTGAAGCTGGTGGCGGAATTGGCGGGGTGGGAGGATTATGGAAACTGATACTATGTGAATGTATGGGTTTATTGGTTGACAGCGGTTGGGGGTTTTGTAGTCTGGGAGGCATATGAAAGGGGAGATAAAGAAATGTCCAATGATAAATTCCCAAGCACCCAATGTGCGGGTCGTGTGGTTACGAATTCCGAGCGGGAGTTTTTGCGAGACAGGGATTGATACGTGTAAGTGGTTCGGACGGTAATAGACGCCAATAGTCGGTATTAGTCGGTTAAAAATTTTTTATGATGAAATGGTCTGCAGGTTATTCATTGGTATGGGGCCGGCAGGAGGCGGGGTGGAGGGGCGATTTGTGCCTGGGTGGAAATGGAGGAGGAGCGTCGGAGGGCGGAGTTGGGAGGGAAATGGCAGGCAGCGACAGCTATCGGCACTTAACGGCGATTCGACAATTTTTTTCCAGGAGTGTGGCTTGGGAGGATTCAAAGCGAGGGTGCCGGGGAATTGGTTGAACTGAGCTAAACTGACTTAAACTGGGTTAACCTGATAAAAAAATATTGGAGACAGAATGAACAAGGGATTTACCGGTTGGATGCAACGTGCGGAGGGGGATGCATCAAAAGTGTTTCGAGGGTTCGCCGACGATGCCCCATTCCTGGTCGATGAAATGGTCGTCGATTTCTTCGGGGTCGATGCTCCAGCGGGAGGCAAGGAGATGGACCTTTTCGGAATTGCTGGCGCTCGGTTCGGACGAACTGAAGGGCAGTGCTTCACCGGGATCGGTATAGGTGTAGCATTTCATGGCCAGATCGATTTCTGCCTGGGTGGTTGGACCCTGGTTCCAAAGTGTTTTGCCAGCCCAAGCATAGCCGCGCAGGACATGGCCGGATTCCATTTGGGCCCAGGCATGGTAGTTCAAGACCGTATTGGCGATGAAATATTGGACATGGCCGACTTTCCTGCTGAGATCGAGGAGGAAGCGGAAGCAGGCGTCGATGTCCTCTCCGGGATCAGGCAGGGCCGAGCCGATGACGAGCACCCAACCATTTACAGGCGGGGAGACGAAGAGTTTTTGGTCGCCATCGCCCGAAATGCCCTCGAGCCAGGAGCAAGGTTTGGGGTTATGCAAGGCGAGCGCGGATTGGATCGTCAAAAGGTTCTTATTTTTGATGGCCAGCCAACAGGTTGGGCGGTGGAGCAATGAATTCTTAACCGCTGAGTGACAATAGGGACGTGGGGACTTGGGTAAATCCAAATCGGCCGTATGACCGGGAACGCGGGAACGTCTCCAATGAATAATGGCGATCGTCATTAGTACGCCAACCGCCAAGACGAACCAAAGGAGCGATATCAGAAACGTCGCGATAACCTTGTGATCCATGGCACCCATACCTCAATCTACGTCAGGATTCGGCATGTTCAATTGGAAATCAGCAGGAAAAGTGTTTCTTCTGAATTTCCCCATATTCAGGGGCGTCGAGTATGCATGCCGCAAACAAAATGGGGATATGGCTCGAACCTGATTGCCCAGAATATCTTGTAGGGACTCGTTCATGTACTTGCTTCGCAAGGTCGGGAACAGTTTACTGTAAGCATTAAACCATAACAATCGACTAATGAAATCTGATTTGTCTCATATGAAGCGCGGTGGACGGGCTGTGGCTTTTTTGCTCGCCACCGTTATTAGCGCGACAGTTGGCAGCTTTGTTGGGGCACTACCCAAGCCAACGTTGGATTTAAAGGATGGTGACCGGGTGGTTTTGATTGGAGACACACTGATCGAGCGGGAACAATCCTACGGGTACGTTGAGGAGCGACTTACCGTGCGGTTTCCCGAAAGGAATGTGACCTTCCGCAACCTGGGGTGGAGCGCTGATACGCCGGAAGGGATTTCACGCGCCAGCTTTGATTTTGATAAACCGGGAAAAGGATTCGAAAAGCTGAAGGAGCAGATTGAGACATTGCAGCCGACGGTCGTGATCGTGGGTTATGGAATGGCCAGTTCTTTTGACGGAGAAGCGGGATTGCCGAAGTTCAAGGCTGACCTGAACAAACTGTTGGATACCATCCAGACCGTTTGCACCAACAAGTCGTTGCGCTTTATCATGCTGACGCCAGTTCGCCATGAGGCTTTGGGTGCGCCTTTACCTGATCCCACGGAGCATAACAAGAACCTGGCGTTGTATGCCAAGGCGGTTAATGAAATTGCGACGGAACGGAAGGCTTACTACGTTTCGCTATATAATAATTTGCTGGGTGACGGGACCTTGGTACGTCCTCCCCATGCCAACACGGAGAACGGCATCCACCTTTCTGATTATGGTTACCTGCGGATGGCTGAAGCGATGGAGAAAGGGTTTGTCTGGGAGCCGAATCTTTGGCGTGTGGAAATCACGGCCGAAGGAAAGATTACAGACGGCAGCTATGGGACGAAGGTTTCCAAACTGGAAAAGGGTGCCGACCAGGTGCGGTTTACGAGCATTGATTTGCAGTTGGTAGAACCGGTGTTGCGGGACAACCATGGGTTGGTTCACACGGCAGATGCGCCTTCACTGGTTCAGGTGCATGGGTTGAAGACTGGACACTATGAATTGAGAGTGGATGGAAACGTAGTTGCATCCGGGACCGAGAAGGATTGGGAAAAAGGAGTCGCGATTACTCAAGGGCCGCAATGGGATCAGGCCGAGGAATTGCGCAAAGCCATTCTAAAGAAGAACCGGCTTTATTTTGATCGCTGGCGTCCCCAGAACGAAACCTATCTCTTCGGATTCCGCAAATACGAACAGGGTCAAAATGCCAAGGAGATCCCGATGTTCGATCCTTTGGTGGCGGAACAGGAGCAAAAGATCGCTCAATTGCGCATGCCTGTGGCGCATAATTTTGAGTTAGTTCGTGTGAAGAAGTCCGAAGCAAACGTAGCCAAGAATCAAGTGAAACCGGACAATTCGTTTAGGGAGAATACAAAGCCGTTGCCATTGCCTGATTTTGATGTGGCACCCGGGTTTGAGGTTAGTCTCTATGCCGAAAGTCCTCTCATCGCCAAGCCGACCCAGATGAACTTTGATCCGCAAGGTCGGTTGTGGGTGGTGGGTTCGGAAGTTTATCCCCAGATTCAACCAGGGCAGGAAGCCAACGACAAAGTTCTTATTCTCGAGGATACGAAAGGAGTCGGTAAGGTGGACAAGTCGACGGTTTTTGCCGATGGCCTGCTGATTCCCACGGGCGTGGAGCCGGGGGATGGTGGAGTCTATGTCGGACAGGGGACGCAGTTGATTCACTTTAAGGACACGGATGGCGATGGCAAAGCAGACCAGAAGCGAATTGTGCTTTCAGGATTCGGCACGGAGGATACCCATCATATCGTGCATACGCTGCATTGGGGGCCGGATGGGATGCTTTATTTCGATCAATCAATATACATCCACAGCCATATGGAAACGCAGAATGGAGTGGAGCGTTTGAACAGCGGCGGCATCTGGCATTTGCGTCCGTCGACGGTGGAGTTGGGAGTTTATTTGAAAGGTTTCTGCAATCCGTGGGGACATCAATTTGACGATTTCGGGCAGTCGTTTGTGACTGATGGTGCGGGTAATCAAGGGATTACTTACGGAATTCCTGGAGCAACCTATTTCACTTACGCATCGATGCGCCGGGAGTTGAAGAGTGTCAGTCCGGGGAACTATCCGAAGTTTTGCGGATTGGAAATCATCTATAGCAAGCAATTCCCGGATGATTGGCAGGGGAATGCGATTACCTGTGATTTCCGGGCGCATCGAGTGGTTCGCTTTGCGGTGGATGAGAAGGATTCGGCTTATGCTTCCAAGGAATTGCCAGACCTGATTCGCAGCACCAACGTCACCTTCCGGCCGATTGATGTGAAACTTGGGCCGGATGGCGCGCTTTATATTGCGGATTGGTCCAATCCGATTATTCAGCATGGCGAAGTGGATTTCCGCGATCCGCGTCGTGACCATGAGCATGGGCGCATCTGGCGGGTTGCGGCCAAGGGACGTCCCTTGCTGAAACGGCCGGAGCTGGTAAAAGCTTCGAATAAGGAGTTGTTCGAACAGCTTGTTTCGCCAAACAAATACAATCAACAACAGGCCAAACGCGTATTGGTGGAGAGGGGGGTGAAGATTGTTCCTGACCTGGTTAAATGGACGAAGGAGCAAAAGGATGAAACGGCCCTGCTACAGGCGTTATGGATGTATCAAGCAGTCGATGTGGTGGAACCTGCGTTGTTGGACAGAATGCTGGAGGCAAAGGATGGACACATCCGGGCCGCGGCGACGCGTGTGGTGAGTTATTGGCATCCACGTCTCAAGAATCCAATGGAATTGCTCGAGAAACGGTCAATGGATGATTTTCCGAGAGTGCGCATCGAAGCAGCAAGAGCCTTGGCTGAAATGCCGAGTGCTCGCTCAGCTGAATTAGTGTTGAACATTTTGAACAAACCGATGGATCCATTCCTGGATTATGCGGTGTGGCTGAGCATCAATGATCTGGCAAAGCCATGGTTGGATGCCGTGCAGTCGGGTCAATGGAATCCGGCAGGGCGGGAGAAACAGTTGGAATTTGCTTTGAAGGCCATTGAACCGGCTCAGGCAAATATCGTGCTCGGGCAGGTGTTGAGCAAAACGGCCATCCAGCGCGATGGGAATGGACCGTGGATTGAGTTGATTGGCCAGGCGGGAAGTGAGAAGGAGTTGAAACGGCTTTTTGATCAACTCCTGGATGGCGGTTTGGATGCGGAGGCTTCGGTGCGAGCTTTGGCCGCGCTTTCCGATGCGATGAAACAGAGAAATGCGAAGCCTTCAGGAGATTTGGACGGTGTCAGCAAGTTGTTTGCTGATTCCGACGAGAAGATCCGCAAGGTGGCTTTGAGATTGGCCGGGACCTGGAAATGCAGCGGGTTGAGCGACCAAATTCTGGCGATTGCAACTGACAAAAAGTCGACTGAGGGCACGAAACGTGCGGCATTTGATGGTTTGCGGGAAATGGGTGGCAAAGAAATTGTTGCCAAATTGCTGCCGCTGGCCAGCAAAGAAAATGATGCCGTGGTTCGGCGTGGTTCTGTGATGGCCCTGGCCGGCTTGGACATGGAACAGGCCAAGCAGCCACTCATTTCATTATTGAGTGATGCGAAGACCGAAAAGGAAGCGGTGGAGTTGTGGCGTTCATTGTTGGGTATCAAAGGTGCATCGACAGCGGTGGCGAAGGCATTGCCGAAAGAAGGCTTGCCCGCAGTCATGGCGAAGGCTGGTTTGAAAGTTGCGCGTGAAGGCGGGCGCAACGAACCGGATTTGGTGGTGGCGCTGACGCGAGGCGCAGATTTGGAAGGCGAAGGACAGGGCTTGTCCGACGCTGAAATGCGGTTGCTCGCCAAAACCTCCATTCGAGAGGGGGATGCAAAGCTGGGTGAGCAAATTTTCAGACGCAAGGAAATTGGCTGTGTTAATTGTCATGCCATTGGTGGCGTGGGTGGAAAAGTGGGGCCGGATTTGACCAGCATTGGAGCCAGTGCACAGCCGGATTACCTGGTGGAATCCGTTTTTTATCCGAACCGCAAAATCAAGGAAGGATACCATTCCCTGCTGATTGAGACGAAAGATGGAGAGGAAATATCCGGCATCCTGGTTCGTGAAAATAACGAGCAACTTGTCTTGCGTGATACGACGGATAAGGAAGTTTCGATTCCCAAGAACAATATTAAGAATCGGAAGATGGGAAATTCCTTGATGCCGTCGGGATTGATTGACTCCTTGAGCAGCAGTGAGCGGCTTAACTTGTTCCGTTTCCTTTCCGACCTTGGCAAGCCGGGCACATACGACGCTTCAAAGGGGAATGTGGCGAGGTTGTGGAGATTGTATCCGGCGACCATAGATGTGGCGCAGTTTGGAGATGACAAGGTGTTGAAAAGCAAGTTAACCGATGGCGGCTGGACTCAGGCTTACACGCTGGTAGACGGGCATTTGATGAAGTCTGATTTGCAGGCCGCGCTGGACTCGGTAAAGGATCGTGATCCAAAGGCAGTTTATGCGGCGGCACAATTGCAAGTTCCCAGGAATGGCACCGTGCATCTCGCGCTGACAGGGGCGGATGGTTGTGGGATGTGGGTGGATGGCAACCCGATGGCGACCGGCAAATTACCCGAACTTACGGCTGGCAACCACGTGGTAATCGTGAAGCTCGACTCGAAGAAATTACCGGACGCGGTGAGGCTGGAAACTCCGGATGGAACTTTCCTGACCAATTAATCAGCGCACCACCAGTTTGCAAAACGGTAAAACATAGGCTTGCAGGAAGACGAGAATTCCGACGAGTGCAGCGAGTGCGATGCTGTGAAAGAAAACGAAGCGGAGGATGCTCCCTTCGCCGCCGTACCAGTTCGTGGCCGTGCTGGCGACAACGATGCTTTGGGCATCGACCATTTTGCCCATGACACCGCCGGAGCTGTTGGCCGCTGCCATGAGTGTGGGCGAGATTCCGGTTTGTTGAGCCGTAATCTTTTGGAGACTGCCGAAGAGAACATTTGAAGCGGTATCGGAGCCAGTGAGGGCAACGCCGAGCCAACCGAGGAGTGTGCCAAAGAATGGGTACAGTTTGCCGGTTTTGGCGAGTGCGAGACCTAATGTGACATCCGTGCCGGAATAGCGCGTGACATACCCAAGAGCGAGCATGGCTGCAATTGTGACCAGGGAGTAGCGCACGCGGACCAAAGTCTTCCAATAGGTACGAATGAGCTCTTTGAAAGAGAAACCCATGATGAAACCACTGATAATGGCAGCGACAAGAATTCCTGTTCCCGTGGCTGATAAATAATTGAGGGTAAAGATCGCAGGCTCTGCCATAGTTGGCTTATTGGGCGTGGGAGGTACAACTACTGGCGGCACGCGGACGATGGCGTTGTGCAAAGCTGGAACTTCCCATTTGGGAGTCGAGAGGGAATCGAGACCTGCCTTGACCTTCGGCACACCCCAGATGAAAACGAAAGCGGTTAGGAGAATCCATGGGGTCCAGGCGCGAGCAACCATGCCGCCATGGTGAGGAAGTGAAGTTGGTGCATCGGATGCGGTTTGAGTATCGTGCTTCCAAATTGCCTTTGGTTGCCAAAAACGTAAGAGGATGGCAACCGCGGCCATGGCGCAAAGCGAAGCGATTATGTCCACGAGCCAGGGGCCATGGAAGTTCGAAACGAGGAATTGAGGTATGGCGAACGCAAGCCCTGCTGTCAGAGCTGCCGGCCAGATTGCGATCATGCCGCGGAATCCGGCAAAAGCCCAGACCACCCAAAAAGGAATGAGCAAGGAAAAGAAGGGCAACTGCCGTCCAATCATTGCGGAGAGCGCAAGCTCGCTGATGCCGGTAACTTTGCTGAGGGCGATGACCGGTGTTCCCAAAGCGCCGAAAGCCACTGGTGCTGTGTTGGCAATCAGTGACAATCCTGAAGCCTGGAGCGGTTTGAATCCGAGTTGGATGAGAATGGCGGCGGTTACGGCGACCGGAGTGCCGAAGCCGGCCGCACCTTCGAAGAAAGCACCAAAACAAAAGGCAATGAGGATTACCTGGATGCGCGGGTCAGGAGCCAGGGTTGCCAGGCTGCTGCGGAGAATGGTGAAGTAGCCGTTCTCAACCGTGAGTTGATAGAGAAAAATCAGGTTTAAGATAATCCAACCGATCGGAAACAAGCCATAGGCTGCGCCATAAAATGTAGTTGCGGCTGCAAGTTTCACTGGCATGTGAAACACCAAGATTGCCACCGCGAGTGCGACAAGCAACCCGCCGATGGCGGCAAAATGAATGCGGATTTTGAAGAGGGCTATGGATCCAAGCAGAGCTGCCACCGGCAGAGCAGCTAAAATTGTGGAAAGGGCAGCATTGCCCAACGGATCATATTGTTGTGACCAGGTCATCGGTGATTGTGTCGCAACGTAAGGGAAAAGGGTTGCTTATCACAAGCTCCTAATGCAATCAGAGATTCAATTGATTAAAAGCACGGCGAATGGTCTCGAGACGACGGCGATTCACTCCCAGATCCGAGTAACCGACACGGGAAGCGGAGCGAACGTGGATGACATTTTCAGCCAATAAAAATTCGACGTCATCCACGAAACGCAGGATTACGCTACGGAATTCAAGGTGAAGATAGTTTGAGGAATCGGTGATAATCGTAACCCGTTTTTGGGTTAGCAGGGCTTGTTTGAGCCGGCTCCAAGCCTCTGAACGGGAACCGTTGAATTGGAAAGGTTCGATGAGATGTTGTTGATCAGCGTTTTGACTGCAGGCGCAGTTGGGTGAATCAGGGCAGGGACGAAGCTTGCCATCAATCAAACCTACAGGCTTAAGTTGGGATGATGAACTGCTCATGGAAGTAGCGAATCCTGGTCTTTACTTTGCAGTGACCGACCTGGTGATCCAATCCAGGTATCGTTCCGTTCCAAAGTTCACGGGGAGCACAAGAAATTCGGGCGTGTCGTACGGGTGCTCAGCTAAAATGAGTTTTTCCAGAGCTGGCAGCTTGGACTTAGTGCTTTTCATAATCACTAAAACCTCAGCACTTTTTTCAACTCTGCCCTGCCACCAGTAGTGCGACTCAATTTTTGGTATCAGATTGGCGCAGGCCACCAGGCGCTTTTCCAAGGCTAATTTTGATAATTGCCGGGCGACATTCAGATTTGGTGCTGTGACCAACACAATTGCGAATTTGGAAGCGGCCTTCATCGTTAGTGAGAGAGAGTCGATCGTTGTGATTTAGCAACTTGATAAGGATACTCGTGTACGAACTGCATCGCGAACCTTTTCTCTGATTGGCGATATGCCGGAGGGCGTGGGCGGCGCATTAAGCGAAGAGGAATTGCGCGATCTTCTGTCGTACTTGCAGGCTTCGAAATAGACGCTTTTCAGCTTCTCACGGTGCCGAAGCTCAGGCAAGTTTGGGGGGAGACTTCCCAGGCGGGAGGGTTCGGAACCAAACTATGCGCGTTTTGATTGCAACGATTACGGCGGGTGCTGGTCACCTGCAGGCGGCGGCGGCGTTGGATGAGGCCTGGCGAGCGATGCGCCCAAAGGATGTCGTGGAGAAGGTGGACTTGCAAAAATTCTTCTCGCCGCTGCACAAAACCGTTCATTCTGCCGGTTACGTGAAACTGGTGGAGCATGCGCCGGACCTGTGGGCGATGCTTTTCAAGAAGACGGATAACCCCAAGCTGGTTCGTCGCCTCACGAAGTTTCGGCGTGCAATTCCTCCTGCGAGCACCTTGCGAACCATTAAGTATATCAAGAAATTCAAGCCGGACGTTGTATTCTGTACGCATTACTTGCCGGTCGAAGTAATGTGGCGGGCGAAGGAGAAGTGGGAAGGCAAACCACCTTTGGTGGCGACGGTCGTTACCGATTTTGAGGCCCATGCGCTCTGGATGGGGCCAAGCTCTGACTTTTATTGTGTAGCGGCTGAGGAGACCAAGGCGCGACTAGTGGCGAGAGGCGCCGTGTCAGAAAATGTGATCGTCACCGGGATACCGATTGCGGGAAAATTCTCGTCCCAGATCAATGGAGCCGAAGTCAGAAAGCGTTATGGATTGCGGGATGATCTGCCGATTCTGCTAGTATTAGGCGGAGGATTTGGCATGGGGCCGGTGGCTGAGATTCTGGCTGAGCTGGATAAAGTGCCACAACAATTTCAGACCTTGGTCGTGGCGGGAAGGAATGAAGAGTTGCGTCGTGAACTGGCGGTGCAGGACAGAAAACATCCGACGCATGTGCTTGGCTTCGTCACCAACATGCATGAGTTGATGTCGGTTTCAGACCTTGTGATCTCGAAGCCCGGGGGGCTTACTTCTTCCGAGGCATTGGCGATGGGCAAGCCGATTTTTATTTTGAATCCGATTCCGGGCCAGGAGGCGGCGAATAGCGACTTCCTGCTTGAGCGTGGCGCGGCGGCCAAGGTGAATCGAGTGGAGGATCTTCCGTATCGCATGGGGCAATTGCTGGGCTCGAAGAAAATGGTGGAGATGGCGCAGTGCGCGAAGGCGCTGGGAAAGCCTTCCGCAGCGATGGATATTTGCCGTGTTACCCTGGAGCGGTTGGAAGCAGGGAGTGGCAAGCGAGTTTCAGCGGACTAGACAGGCTTGGCATTTGAATGAAAGTTCCGGGACTTTATCGCGCGATGCGGTGGATAGGCCGGATTGGTCTGAAGGTGTACTTCAGGCGCATTGAAAGATTTCATGGTGAGCGTGTGCCGTTGCAGGGGCCGGTCTTGCTCGCTTGCAACCATCCCAATTCGTTGACGGATTCCTTCGTGGTTGGAGCGGTGGTGCCGCGTAAGGTCAACTTCGTGGCCACAGTTCAACTGTTTCAATTCAAGCCGTTGAAATGGCTGCTTACGAACTGTGGAGTCATTCCAATCAATCGCGTGAAGGATGATCCACGTGCGATGCGGTCGGTTGCTGATACCTTTGAGGCTTGTTATCGGGTCCTGGAGAAAGGCGAAGCCATTGGGATTTTTCCAGAAGGAATTACCCATGATGATCCTCAATTGAAGACCGTAAAGACCGGTGCGGCCCGAATGGCGTTGGAACTGGAGCATCGGCATGGCGGCAAGTTGGGATTATTGTTGGTTCCGGTTGGATTGAATTTTTCCGCCAAGGAAAAGTATCGCAGTGATGTGCTCGTGAATTTTGGAGATGCAATTCGCGCCGCGGATTTCCTGGAAGGTTATCCGGAGCGGAAGAAGGAGTGTATTCATGCGCTTAACGAGAAGATCGAGCGAAGCATTCAATCTTTAATTTTACATATACCGCAATTGGAGCAGGCGAGGATCGTGGAGGCGGTTAAGCGGCTTTATTTGGAACGTTTGCTGGTGGCCGATCGTGTGATGGCTGAACCGATGTCGGCTCGGGCTGCAGAGTTGAGAATCAGCCAGAATGTTGCCAGAACTGTCGAACACATTTATCAAACTGCGCCAGAAAAGGCTGCTGCTTTCGCGCAGAAATTGGATCTATACGAAGGGGGACTCAAGCGATTGCAGCTTTCAGCGCAATGGTTGGAAGAGCCGCGCAAGAGAACCCTGGCAAGGCTGAGCGTTTGGTGGGCTTTGTTGGCAATCATCGAAACGCCGGTTGCCATTTATGGCTGGGCGCATCGCTTGATTCCTGTGCTGGTTGTGAATTGGGCGGTTGGGCGTTTTGCGAACACCGACAAACATAAGGTGCAGATATCAACGACGATTATTCTTTCGGGGCTGGTGATTTTTGGCTTGTGGTATGCAATCTGTGTGAGCGTATTCCATCTGTTCTTTGGCTGGCATGCAACTTTGTGGTATGCCGCTTCACTACCCATCAGCGGGATCATAGCGCATCATTATTATCGGAAGATGCGTCAGTTGAGTGCCGGTGTTTGGGATACATTTACCTTGTTGCGCGCACCCGGTGCGGCGAAGCGATTACTGAAGCTGCGCAAGGAGTTGGTCGATGAAATCGAGGGTGTCCGGCGAGAGCTTGGCCAGGAGTTTAGTTTTAAGGATTGAGGCGTGATATCACGGTTGTTTTGCTTCTGAGACTTTCCTAGCCGGTTGCTGATCGTTGGGAACGGGAAACTTTGCTTGAAGAAGTTTTTGAAGCTTTTCCTTTTCGGTCACGTATTTTGGGTCATTAGCGAGATTGTGCCATTCGTGTGGGTCGTTATCGTGGTCATAAAGCTGGGCACCGTCTTTGCCATAATTCCATTCATTGTAGCGCCAGCGTTCAGTTCGCACGCTACGGCCCATATTTTGTTTGTGGAGGACTTGAGTATAAGCGGGGTGATCCCAAGTTCCTGCGGGCTCACTCAGTAGCGGACGGAGGCTGATACCTTCGAGATTCGAAGGAGGTTGGAGTCCGCAGAGGTCGGCGAGCGTGGGATAAATGTCAAGGAGTTCGACGGTTCGAGGGGAGACTTTGCCATTTCCCTTTGCGCCAGGAAGATAGACCATCAAAGGCACGTGCACAGACTCATCGAAGAGACTCTGCTTTTGCCACTGGCCATGTTCGCCAAGCAGCCAACCGTGATCGCCGAAGCAGACAACGATGGTTTTATCTGCCAGCTTCAGATTTTCCAATTCGTTCAGAACGCGACCGACCTGTGCATCAACGAAGCTGATGCTGGCGAAATAAGCCCGCTTGAACAAGCGGAGCTGATCATCGGTGAGACCATAATTCAATGGCTTCACCGTCAGAGCCATTTCAGGAATGTCTTTAAAGTGTTCCTTTGGTCCGATTGGCAGCTCGATTTTTTCCTTCGGATAAAGATCGAAATATTTCTTCGTGGCGATGTCGGGGACGTGCGGACGGTAAAAGCCGGCGGCAATAAAGAACGGTTTGTCTTTGTGCTCGCGCAGGAGGCGGATGGTTTCGGTGGCAACTTTGCCATCGGTTTCTTCTTCATCAGTGCCGCCGATTTGCAGGTAGGCGAGAGAAGCGCCGAGGTTGTGAACGAAGGGAGTGAAGTTAATCACGTCCGCTTCCTCATCCTTGTCGCGGCCGCGTGGATTGACGAACTCATTCCATGAAGGCTTATCATCAAGCCCACTCGTACCGATGTCGCCGGGAACGCCGTAGTGGTAAATTTTGCCGACGCGTGCGGAATAGTAGCCATTATTTTTGAAAAGTTGCGGCAAGGTGACGATGTCAGGGAAAACTTTACGGATGGGCATGCCGTTGCCGTAAATTTTGGAAGTGTCCGGACGCACTCCGCCGAGGAGGGAGGAACGGCTGGGATTACAAAGCGGATATTGGCAGTAGGCGCGATCGAAGCGGACGCCTTTTTGCGCCAGGCGATCAATGTTCGGGGATTTAACGAGCGGATGATCGTAGCAACCCAAGGAGGTATTCAGATCATCAATGGCGATAAACAGGACGTTATATTTTTTGTCACTGTCCGCAGCATTTGACTGCACGCAAAATAGGAGGGCAACGAGAGAAAAGATGAAGACACGAACTACCTGAATATAAGGCTTTGCCGAAGATGTCATAGTCTTAATTGTGTCAATTCGGGTTAAGGAATCAAGAACTGCGTGAGGGAGTGAGGACATTTACCTGCTTCACCGGGTGGAGCGTAAAGCCCAGGTGGAACCGAGGTAATCCTGTGTTATTGTGATTTTGTATGCTACTGCGAAAAGAAGGGGAGGATGTTATCGCCATCACTCAACCAGCGCATGCCTGGGTTGCGGGACAATTGGCGAGGCACTGGGGTAACAATGCTTTCGGAAGCTTTGAACCGCATGAGGAGGTGAGCCTGGCGGCAGCGTTGCATGATGTCGGTTTTCTAGACTGGGAAATGGCACCGACACTCAACTCCAAAACTGGATTACCACATACATTTCTGGAACTGCCGGCACAGGCGCATCTGGGCATTTGGACTAAAAGTATCCAACAAGTATTGAAATACGACAGGTATGCCGCGCTTTTGGTATCGATGCATTTCACCTGGCTATGTGAAAGCCAGCCTTCACAAGTAGACGAAGACAGGTCGCTCGAGAAAAAATTCAGAGGTGAGCAGGAGCAGTTGCAGACCTCCATAATTACCTCGCTGGAAAATGATTATTATTATGGACCACTGAGCGGAGAGGGGATGATTCAACGCAACCGGGAATTGGTTTCGTTGTGGGATTGGCTGTCCTTGCTTTTATGCATGGGATTGCAAGAGGAGCGGGTGATCGAGAATGTGCGTACGGCGGGTGGAGTCACCCATCTCAAACTCTGTCCAAAGGATGAAAGTGGGACCAGAGTGTCAGTGGAGCCGTGGCCATTCCAAGATGATTCAGTGAGCCTCAGATGTGAAGGGAGGCAACTTGTCCAAACCTATTCGCGTCGAGGCGAATTGCAGGAGGCACTTCGGGCAGCTTCACCGGTGACGCTTAAATTTGAGCTCGTCCGCAGATAGGGCAACGGCATTACCAGGCAGGAACTCTGTAATTATTTCTGAACGGCCTTATCCAGAGCCTTGAGCACGACGCCGGGGCCCAGCGCCCAAAGATTTTCAGGAAGGATTTCCGGTGGCCGGTTGGTATTGGCAGAAAAGACCAGGACCAAGGGCACAGCGCTACGTTCATAACGATTCAATTCCTCGGTGATTTCGGGAGGAGTTTTCGTATAATCGGCAACGAAAGCGAGCCCATTGAGCTGCCTCAACTTTTCGCGAACGCTGGGAACATCAATGCTGGCAGATTTGTTTGCCTGACAGGTGGCGCACCAATCGGCGGTGAAATCGACGATGACAGGACGGCCGGCGGCGCGTGCCTGGGTGACTGCCTGTGAACTCCAACGTTGCCAGTCAATTCCATCCGGGCTTTCCTTGAGCGAAGCTGTGTTGCCGGTTTCCACGATGGGGGAGCGCCATTGCAATTTGCCCTCAACGACGAAGGTATAACCGAAGATCAGGAGCGCGAGCGCCAGGGCCGCAGCGATTCCTTTTCGTTTGCGGCCTCGTTGGATAAAGTCACCGTAAATCCAGGCGGCCATTCCGACGAGCACGAGGAAGATGCCGAGCCACCAGACGCGCTTTCCATAATGTGTGAACGTCAGGCTGAAGAGCCAGAAAGCGGTGGCGAGCATAGGAAAGCCCATGGCAATCTTGAATTTTTCCATCCAGATGCCGGGCTTGGGGAGAAACTTCAACCATTGTGGGAAGAAGCTGAGGAGGACATATGGAAAGGCAAGTCCCACGCCGATCGTAAGAAAGAAAAGCACAACGATTAAGTTGGATTGTTGAGGTGCCAAGGCGAAACCGAGTGCCACGCTCAAGAATGGCGCAGTGCAGGGAGTGGCTAAGACCGTAGCCAGGATACCGTTAAAGAATGCACCCGAGGTCCCTTCTCGAGCGGCCAGGGTTCCCGCAGCACTCATGACTTTTGAACCGGGGGTAATCTCGAATAAGCCAAACAAATTTAGTGCAACCAAAGTAACCAGGATGGTCATTATGACGATGAATTGCGGGTTGCTGAATTGCATGCCCCAACCCGCCCGATGGCCGGCCAGCTTTACGCCAATGATCAAACCAGCAAGGACTAGAAACGAAGTCAGAACACCGGCGGCATAGACCAAGCCCAGCTTTCGGACCTCACGGGGATGGTCGTGAGCCTGACTCACGAAGCCCAAAATTTTCAGGGCAATCACTGGGAGCACACAGGGCATGATGTTGAGAATCATTCCTCCAAGAAACGCGTAGAATAGCTTCATCGGCATGGATTGAGTTCCGGGAGCGGCGAGCGCATCAGCATTGTCGGAATTACGAGTTCCAGAGGTAGTTGTCGGCGGTGGAGTAGGGGCAATTTGAGGGTTGGAAGAACTCGTGATGGCCAAATCGGCTTCGTAGGCGATAGGCGCTTCGCCGGTCTGTTCCACCAATAAACCTGAAAGTTTTGCAGGCCAATCGCCTGCTGTCTTTTTAAGAATCTTCTGAACCCTTAGTTTGCCCGCTGCTAGTGGCAGGATGTGTGCATTCGTGAGGAACTCGTATTTGGTGTTGTCGAAAGGAAAGAAATCTGGATTGGCGAAACCATTGTTGGAAGCCCATTCGAACACGATTGGACGGGTATTGGTGGTGACATTGGCTTCCCACGAAGCGCTGGCAGCAAGGTCGGGTTTAGATTGCGGGAGTCGCTTCTTGAAAGTTTCAATCAATGTGGCTTCGGGAGAAGGGGCGGACTCGCCGCTGATATTTAGAGAGGCTTCCACTGTTTTTCTGCCAGGAACGCAGGAGGTTTCACTGCATTCAAGCCAGGAGAGATCGGCTGCGAGTTTTAGGGGGCCGGGTTTAACGTCGGAGGAAATGGTGAGAGGAACGAGCAGGACGACATCATCGTTATAAACGTGGGCGGTAAGCGCCCCAATGAACATCTTCTCGGGAACCGGCCATTGTATTTCACCGACTGTGACTCCAGCGGGCAACTCCCATTTCTTGATTTTGGTGGGAATGCCGGAATCCCCGGGATTGCGCCAGTAAGTGTGCCAGCCCTGGTCCATGTGCAGGTGGATGCCGGCCATGATTGAGGAGCCGGGACGAGCGGTGCTTTCAGACAAAATCAAGGAGGCCTGAGTATGAGCTGCCTGAGCCTTGGTCGCGAAAGCACCCAGTAGAACCACCCCTATTAAAGCCAGTAATGTTCGCACATAGGTATAGATGCACGAACCAATGAAAAATTTGAAACTATTTCGCTTCTTTTGCACTTTCGTCCAATATAGGGCCAATTGCCCGCTAGCGCGATGGTTTGGCCGTATTGCAAACTAAGTGGACTGGGAATAATATTCTTGAAAGATGCTATTGCTTAACTCCAATTGTTACAACTGGTTATGCACTGGAAATGATGTTTTTCCGGCCATGTTGGAGGCAATCCATTCGGCCCAAAAGTCCATCCGGCTGGAAACGTACATTTATTCTGACGATTCAGTGGGCGAAAAGTTTCGACAGGCTTTGATCCAGGCATGTCAGCGGGGCATAAAGGTAAAAGTCATGGTGGATTCGCTGGGGTCGCAGCGACTTCGATCGGATTATTGGCAGCCACTGATCGCCGCTGGAGGAGAAGCGCGGTGGTTTAATCCGAACCGGCTTAAACGGTTTGGATTTCGCGACCATCGTAAAATGCTCGTGTGCGATGAAGAGGTCGCGTTTGTGGGAGGGTTTAATATTGCGAAGGAATACGAGGGAGATGGTATCAAGACAGGATGGTATGATTTGGGACTGCGAATCGAGAATTCCCTGGCTGCGGATCTGGCAGCCACATTTGATGAGATGTTCGGGCGCGCTTATACATCGCACAAACGGTTTGCTCAGTGGCGAAAATCTTCGGCCAAGAAAGACATCATCAAGCAGGATGGGGAATTATTGCTGAGCGGTCCCGGACGCGGAAGTCCTTTTAAGAGGGCGTTACGGACGGACCTGATGCACGCGAGGAGCGTTCAAATCATTGCCGCCTATTTTGTGCCGACGCGCAAGATTCGCAGGGATTTGTTTCGCATTGCGAGACGCGGTGGAAGAGTGCAATTAATCCTGGCCGGAAAATCGGATGTAACGTTGTCGCAACTTGCGGGCCAAAGTTTGTATCGACGCATGCTGAGGGCGGGAATTGAGATTTACGAATATCAGCCACAAATCCTGCATGCCAAAATGATTTTGGTGGATGACGTGGTTTATGTTGGGTCATCAAATCTGGACCCGCGCAGCTTATATATAAACTATGAGTTCATGCTGCGTTTTAAAAACGATGATCTGGCAGATGAGGCGAGAAGTTTGTTTGAGAATAATCTTCAAAACTGCCGGCAAATCGAGCTGGAAGCCTGGCGGAAATCGAGGAGTTGGTGGGAACGTTTCAAACAGAGATGGGCTTACTTCATCATCGCCAGAGCTGACCCAATTATCGCGCGATGGCAGGCCAAGTGGATTCCGAGTTGAGAGCCTGATTAAAGATTATGGAGGGTGCTGCGGCTGGGGATTTTGGCTGCGGCCAAGGCGGCGAGGTGCTTCCGCACGGGCACCAAGCATCCCCCCAAGCGGGCTGTGAGGGCCGAGCCAACGCAGGCTGCGGCCAAAAGCACTGCCGCCCGGAGGGTTTTCGCGCAAAAGGCCGCCTGGCGGCGTTGCTCCTCAGTCGAAGATCCACCAGGGATATTCTCCTTCGTCGCGCCTTGCCATCCAGCCTTTTGCCCGAAAACAGCACCCTCCAGAATTTTAAAACAGGCTCTGAAAGCTATTTTGCGAGAGCGATGAGATACCTTTGAAGACGGGTGGTTTCATCGTGCCGGTCCAGATTGTGATAAATCTGGTGAAGGTTTCCGCACATGCGTATTAACATCCGACGAGAAGTGACCGGGGCAAGGTGTTCATCGGAGACCGGATAGTTTCCGTAGAGGAGGTACTGGATGCAGTTGGCCTTGGTCCACAATTTCCCTTTATTAAAGACGTCGATGTAATATTCCTCGGATGAGGACTGGAAACGGCAGATAAAATGACCAGGCAGCCCGATGCCTACAATGGGGAGGCGAAGACGTTTCGCGAGCAGCAGATAAACCAGACAAAGATTTATGGGATTGCCAGTCCGACGATCCATGACCCGGTTTAAGTAGTTATTTTCGGGTTCGTAGTAGTTCTGTTCGTTTCCAGTAAAGCCAAGGACACCGAACAGGTAGTCGTTAAAATTACCGATGATATGTTCCGCCTCACCGCGTGGATCAATGCGTTCGCGAAGTTCACCGGCATAGCTGTCAAGCAGTGCCTGATAAGCCTCGAGGTTCGTATCAGGAAATTGAGTCTGAGTCAGGAGCCAGGCGCCTTGTTCCAAGTTTAAATCTTCTCCCTCCGTCAGGCAGAAAGCGAGAAAACGATTATCGGCCTCTTTACGAGCGAAATGTTGAACAATCTCCTGAACACGGCGGCGCAACGCGGGGTTGCTGCTCAAAGTATGGGGACGCAACCAGAAGAGGGATTCGTGGCCGAAGGATAGAATTTTATCGCGAATCGTTTGGTACACTCCGGGATCCTCATCTGACAGGAGGGTGATTAGGGCTGCTTTCTGGCTTTCCGAGGGCATCTCAGGTGTTTGGGCGGCGGTGGAAGAATTCATATGCTGCCAACTGCAAAAGGATGCTTCAGAATTTTACGAAATACAATCAGAATCAACGCTTTAAATGAACAGCCTATTCGAACTGATCCGGCCGATCCTTATGGCCGTCCCGATTGGTTTTATCCAAGTCCAGCAAAGCCTTGCGAAGCAGGTCCTTTTGTTCTTCCCGTGAGCGGCGGCGGACAGAACGCAAGTCGATCAGGGCGGCAATGAAAGTGAGGGCGGTGAAAGTGAAGCAAATCAACCAATAATAAATGAATGCCTGCTGTTGCAGATGCGATTTAAGGACGGTTTGACCAGCAATGAGCATGGTGGCCGTAATACCGAGAAAAATTAGACTCAAGCGCCGGCTTAAGTTCATGGCAGACAATCCCATGCCTCCAGATTAGCAGGCAGGTCTGAATTTTTCCACGGCCATTTTCAAAAGTTTGGGGAAAAGAGCTTAGAGCCTGCTTTAAAATTATGGAGGGTGCTGCGGTTGGGGATTTTGGCCGCGGCCAAGGCGGCGAGGCCGGAGCATCCCCCCAAGCGGGCTGTGAGGGCCGAGCCAACGCAGGCTGCGGCCAAAAGCACTGCCGCCCGGAGGGTTTTCGCGCCAAAGGCCGCCTGGCGGCGTTGCTCCTCAGTCGAAGATCCACCAGGGATATTCTCCTTCGTCGCGCCTTGCCATCCGGCCTTTGGCGCGAAAACAGCACCCTCCATAATTTTAAAACAGGCTCCTAAAGCCATTCCTCCCAATCGGTGGGTAGTCGACTCAAGGTTGCGGGCTCTTGCGGGTTGTTAATTTCCGTTTGCACGATTTCGGTTTGAGGCTCAAACATGCGCATAAACTCCATGGGTTCGGAGGTGCGCAGGAGAGGAAATCCATGCCTGGTCAATCTCATTCCTTCGATGTAATCCGAGTTGCGACAGGAGGCGATGGCTTCGATGCGTTTCACCAGTACAGTTTTATCTTTGAAGCCATGCCAGGTGAGCTCCTTCTTTAGCTCTTCGGGAACCTGTCGCCAGCAGATGGCGCAGACGTAATTGCCTAATGGCTTGGGATTGCCGCAGAGGCAAACTGCACTCAGCTGGCAAGCGTAAAACTCTTCGACCACAACGAAGCCCTTCTGCCCTTTCGAGGCGATTGGAAGAAAGTGGGATGTTCGCTTGAGGTACTTGGATAGCCGGGTCCATATTGGCCATGTTTTATACCATTGTTACCGTCGATTCTGGAATAGGGTGTTTACCTCAATTATTTCTAAAGTACGAAAAAGCGCGGAAAGCTGGAAAGCCCTCCGCGCAAAGTGTGATTCAGAAGTGCGCATGGCAACGAGACAAGGAGTTTAATAGGTTGGTTTACGGGTGACAGGGCAGACCGGCTGACGTAGTTTGGTGCCAATGCAACTGTCTCTCGTACGACTGTTTCGAAAATATTCACGAACTCGTCCTGTTGTCGGTAAGGCGGTTCTGTGTCTCTTCCTTTCCTGCGCCGTTTTTTGTTGCGGAGGTTGCAGCACAAACAAAGCGAGCGACAGTCCCATTGCGCCACCGCAACCGTATACGCGGATTGGGCACCCCGATACAAACACCGTGGCATTGCAGATTGCAGTCAGAAAACTTGTGCCGATGAGAGGCAAGGGTCCCGCGGTCTGGTTGGTGGGGACCTCGCATGTTGGAGAGACGAATTATTATGCGGATTTGCAAACACTACTGAATGGGAGCACGGTGGTGCTTTATGAAGGTGTGAATGCCGATGTCCATAAGCGACGTGTGCGGGGAGGCAACAATGAACTCGCATTAACCAATCCGCTGAAGGATAAGGAAGCCGGGTCTGGCAAACCGGAAGAGGAATCGATTCAACAGACACTGGCGCACTCTCTGGGATTGGTTTTTCAACTGGATGCCATCGATTATGATCGGTCCAATTTTTTCAATAGTGACTTGTCGATCCAAGAGATACAAAAACTGATGGTGGCCCAGGGTACCAACGCAACAACTTCAGTCGAAGGCGGAGGGCGGGGGAATTCCTCATTTGGTTACCTGATGCAAGTCATGGATGGGAGTTCCTTCCTGGGAACGGTGATGAAGATGGGCATGCAATTCATGGGGTCGAGTCCGAAATTACAGGCGATTGCCAAACTGACCTTGATTGAAACACTGGGGGGTTTAAAAGGAGAACTCACCGACGTCAAGGGGTTGCCGGAGGATATGAAGCAACTGGTGAAGGTGCTGATCGAGTCACGCAACAAGGTCGTGGTGGAGGATTTGCAGGCGGAGGCCAGGAAGGTGAAGAACTCCGGATCGCTCGCGGTTTTTTACGGGACCGGTCACATGCAGGACATGGAACGACGCATTACGCAGACAATGAAGTATAAACCGGCGGAGGAGATTTGGTACACTGCGTTCGCGGTTGATACCAAGAAGGCGAAGCTTTCTGAAACTGAAATACAGATGGTTCGGAACATGGTTAAATGGCAGGTGGATCAATTGCAGAAGGGGGAGTAGGGCGGAGGATTGAGGATTTGCGACTTTTGATTTTTGAATTGCGATTGGCGAACTTCGGGATGTGGTGAACTGATCGCGGATGGAGCAAATGGGAGTTTTGATTGGCGAGGGAGGGAATCAGTGAATTGGGGCGAACAACCCATTGAGGAGAATTCGGCTCAGAGTACATTCAAGCAGAGAGCGCACCCAACCAATGAAAATTCTTCTTCAAGATACCAGGACGGGACTCTACTTCAGGAGTCTGGATGCGTGGACGAACAGCATGGCGGATGCATACGACTTCAAATTTTCAGAGAAGGCGATTTCGTTTGCCGTGGAACATCATATTCCCGACGTTCAGATTGTGATGATATTCCGCGCCAGCGGACATGTGGAGACGGTGCCATTCCCAAAGCAATTGGCGGTTCATTCCGGATACTTGCGGCATTGAAATTTTCCGGTCGAAAGGTCAGGCGGGAGATTCCGGGCCAGCTGAATTGCGCCGGTGGGTTGTCCAGCTCTGGAATTCTAAAACCGGAGAGCCCATTCGTCACAATGAGATCGCTTAAGCCGAGGGTTGTGCGTGTCCGGTTTGATGAGGTTGCAAGTGATTCCCAAGTGGCGTTCCTGAATCATGTTCCGGAGCCACACCTTGCAGTTGTCTTCTGAGTTTGGGCTGGGTCAATTTGGATCTGCTTTTTGCGGAACTTCAAAGTCAATAGTGAGCAGGGCATTGGAGGATGCAGCGCGAACGCCGATGGACGGGTCTTCGCGCACGGCTCTTAGCAGTGCTGGAACTGCTTCGTGAGCGGGGTGTCCAATTTCACCAAGAGTAGCCGCTGACAGCTGTCGGACCGTCGGATCCTTCCCATTTTCGAGGCCTCCCATCAGAGCTGGGATGGCTGAACTGGAGTCCTTGCTTAACTCCTTCAGGAATTTGGCCGCCAAATGGGCGGAGCGGAATGGACCGTTTGATTTCAAAGCATCGGCGGCAACCGCAACAACGCCGGCTTTGGCGGCCAGTTGCGGATCGATTTTATTCAGGGAAACGGCAGCGCGAATGCGGATGTCGGCATCCCTCTCGTTCAAGGCTTTGGTAAGGACAGGAACCACTGTTTGGGCGTTGCTGGGAAAGTATTGCAGTGTTGCGGCTGCGTTCATCCTTACCTCTGTATGCGAATCGTTCATGGCGCGAATCAAGGCGGGGAGAAGCTTTTCCTTTTCGGGTCCCAGCGTTGGCAGGACGTTATTGCCTAAACAACTGAGGGCATTCATTCGCATCTCCCAATGGCTGTCTTCGAGTGCTTGAACCAAAGGTGGCAGGGGAACCCGGTGACGCCGCCCAACGGAGTTCAACATAATCAAGGCACCTATGCGAATCTGCGAGTAGTTCACTGGAGCGGGGAGTAGGTTCTGCGCTCGTGCCGGCAGCTTGTTCCAGTATTTGGAATAGGCTTTTTGCGCCGGGCTCTCCTGTAATTGCATGGCTTTGACCAGCAGTGGAACGGCTTCGGGACCAAACTCATTCCAAGTTCGCTGGTGGGCACTCCAGGCGGACACCAGTGCGGGATTAAAGGTGTTGGTCAGGCCATATAGCCAAAAACTTTCCGGCTTGCCGTGAAACATAGGTTCACGTGGATGCAGCACTGGCCACAATAGCCCGGCAACAAGCAGGGTGACCAGAGCGACGATGATGATTCCCGGTTTCTTCCTCACCGGCAAGGTATAGAACGCAGGCCGGTGACAGGCGAGAAAAAAGGAGGAAAGAAAAACGCAGTCCAAGAACGTCAATGAAGCGGCACCCTGGCCTTGATTGTCCGAGGTGCGGTGATGGGTTGCGAGTTAGCTGATTGGCAGGCTCGGGCGAAGACTTCGGGTTTTTCCCCATATCGGAATAGGGGAAAGCGAGCAATGGGTGTAATACGTAACATGAATCAGCCCCGCTATTCCAAGGAGGAGCGGGGCTTTCTTCTTAAGATGATCTGAACATGCTTCTTTGACTCCGAGTAAGTTAAGTAAAACTTCTGGCGGATCGACTGTGGAGTGAGTGGCAGAATGGAATTTACAAACCCGGGTTCCGTGACGACGAAGGAGGGTAAGAATAGGTGACAACTAAATACCCTCCGTTCAGAGCCTGAAAGCAGGATCAAACCTCAATCAAGAAGACACCTGTTGCCTCAAGGATAAATGACACCGGGGATTGGACCGGATTTGGGTATTCGTTGCCTCACATTAAATGACACCGACGTGTTTATTGTTTTTCCCTCCGTCAGGAGGGTCCTTTTGCCCCTGCTGCTGCAGCAGCAGGGGCAAAAAAATTTCTCATTCTTCCATCCCGTCCTCATTTTAAGATCGGTCTGAGTTGTTTATCCGTTTGCCTGGCCAGTTCAAAGGGATCGACGGCGTAATACCAGTCGCGCAACCGTTGCGCCTGTTTCCTACCCAGTTGTCCGCTGCTCACCAGCCGCTGGTAGGCCGTCTGCGGACGGTCGTGACGGCGAACCCAGCGGCTGCCTTCCCGATGCTTGGCCACCAGCTTGGCTGAGGGCAGAAAAAAGTTCTGCAATGGCCCCCAGGTTTCCTTGTAAAGCTGGTTGATCAAGGGCACCGCTGCCGGAGATTCCAACCGGGCATAGCCCAGAACCTGCCGCGGCCACATCCAGTTCTTCTGCTCCACATGCGCATTGTCATCTTTATGATAAGGGCGTGAGCGGGTGAGTTTTACGGGCACCACGCGCTCCTGCAGGTAACGCACCAGATGCCAGTTCAGCCATTCGCTCCCATTGTCAAAATCCATCCCCAGCAAAGGAAATGGCAGGTTTTTTTCCACGTCCCGGGTTTGCTCCAACACCCCTTGGGCACCCTTGTTCCACACGGCCCGACCTTCCGTCCACCCACTCCCCAAACACGTGTAGGTCAGGCTCCAAATGAAATCACCCGCCAGGCTGGAACCGCAATGCGCCACGCTGTCCGCCTCCAAAAATCCCGGACGTTGCTCATCCCACACTTCCCCCTGAATGGGAATCTGGGTCCGCAACAGCGTGCCGGGCCGGGTGCCACATAACCGGCGAGGGACTTCCGCTTTGAGCGGCGCCAGCAGCCGGTCCAGGGTCGCGGCACTGACCTTTCCCAAGAGCTTCTTCTGTGCTGGCAAAAGACTGCCGTAGTGCTTGCCATAATGCGGCAACCACAGGGCCAGCGCCGGTTCCAGCCGCTTGCCACAAAGCTGTTCACTGGCTTTCCAGATCCGCTCGACCACCTCACGCACCGGCTCATAGACCGGTTCGGCCCCGGGGCGCACTCCGCCCTTGGGCTTGGGCAATTGATCCCCCAACAACTTGATCGCATGCTTGCGATCATAGCCATGATGTTCACAAAACTCATCGAGCATCCGCGTTTTTCCTTCCCGCCCTCGACCGGCATACCGCCTCCGCAAACGTTCCAACTCTTCCGTCCGACAACTGCTCTTTGGCATCTTCATTCTCCAAGTTTGTCGGTGTCATTTTCCCGTGAGGCAACGTATTCCTTCAGTCCGGCTTCCCAACCTCTCTCCGGTGTCATTAATTATGAGTCAACTCGGACACTTCCGAAGGTATTTCGAAATCATTGCAGTAATAGTAAAATCTGTTAGTTTGGAGACGATTTGAATATGTATCCGAACCTGCCCAATTCACTGTATAATCCGAAGTTCGAACATGATGCCTGCGGCGTTGGTTTTGTCGCCAACATCCATGGCAAGCGGGAGCATCGTATTTTGGAATATGCGATTCAGGCGTTGTGCAACCTGGCGCATCGCGGCGCGCTCGACGCCGATGCGAAGACGGGTGACGGGGCGGGCGTGTTGACGCAGTTGCCGCGCGAGTTTTTCCGTCGTGAGGTGGAAAAGCTGGGTGGCAAGTTGATGAATGATGCGGACCTGGCGGTGGGATTTATTTTCATGCCACGCGGGAACAAGTATGCGATCAGCAACAGCCAGCGGATCGTGGATGAAGCGGTGGCGCAGTTTGGGATTCATAGTTTCGGCTGGCGCTTGGTGCCGACGAATGCGCGGTGCCTGGGCGACAAGGCGAAGGATACGATGCCGGAAGTTCAGCAGGTTTTGCTGGGACGCACACAGGGTTGGAGCGATGCGGAATATGAACGCCGCTTGTTCCTGGCCCGGAAAGTGGCGGAGAAACGCGCCAATGAGGAGAAGATCGAAGGATTTTACATTCCATCATTTTCGAGCCGGACGATTGTCTATAAGGGATTGTTTAATGCGCCGCAGTTGCAGAAATTTTATCCCGATTTGAAGGACCCGTTGTTCACGACGGCACTGGCGATTTTTCATCAACGATACTCAACAAACACGTTTCCAAACTGGCAATTGGCGCACCCATTCCGCATGTTGGCGCATAATGGTGAGATCAATACATTGCTGGGCAACAAGAATTGGACTCGGGCGCGGGAGAAGGAACTGACATCGAAAGTTTGGAAGGAGCAGGTGGATTTGCTCAAGCCAATCATTCAGCCCGGCGGTTCCGATTCGGCGGCGCTGGACAATGCGCTGGAAGTTCTGGAGTTGAGCGGGCGGGATGTATTGCACAGCGTGATGATGCTGGCACCGGAAGCCTGGGAGAAGATGACTGACATGAAGCCGGATTTAAAGGGCTTTTATCGGTTTCATTCCTGCTTGAATGAACCTTGGGATGGACCGGCGGCGGTGGTGTTTAGTGATGGACGTTTCATTGGCGCAACCTTGGATCGCAATGGACTGCGGCCGGCGCGTTACAAGATTTATGAGGATGGTTTGATGGTGATGGGCAGCGAGGCGGGCGTGGTGCATCTGAATGAAAAGGATGTCGTTCAGAAAGGGCGACTCGGGCCGGGCAAGATCATCGCCATCGACACCAAAGAAGGCAAGCTGCTCGACAACGATGAGGTGAAGGCATACGTGGCGGGGCTGAAGCCGTATGCAGATTGGTGCAAGAAGAACATGTTGCTGTTGACGGAGCATGCAAAACCTTTCGAGGTGAATCATAATCCGGTAAACATCCTGGACTTGACGTTGCAGCAGATTGTTTTCGGTTGGGACCAGGAAGAGTTGCGCGAGGTTTTGAAGCCAATGGCGACGACGGCGAATGAGCCGGTTGGTTCGATGGGTGATGACACGCCGCTGGCGGTGCTCTCGAAGAAGCCGCGTTTGCTTTACGATTATTTCAAACAGCTTTTTGCGCAGGTGACGAATCCGCCGATCGACAGCATTCGCGAGAAGATCGTGATGTCGTTGTCCACTTACATCGGACCGCGGAAGTCGTGGCTGGAGGAGAGTCCAGAGCATGCGAAGGTATTGCGCGTGGATAGTCCATTCCTGCTTGATTACGAGCTGAAGGCGTTGGAGAACATTCCTGATCCGGCGTTCAAAAGTGAGACGGTGTTTTGTCATTTCAGCGCGGAGCAAGGTGCCTCTGATTTTGAAGCAGCGTTGCAATCCATTTGTGAGAAGGCATCGCTGGCAGTGGAGAATGGCAAGGCGATTCTGGTGTTGAGTGACCGTTTTACCGATGCGGCCAAGGTGCCGATTCCCTTGTTGCTGGCAGTGGGAGCGGTGCATCATCATTTGATTCGCGAAGGAAAGCGCATGCGGATTTCCATCGTGGTGGAATCAGGCGCGGCGCGTGATGTGCATCATTTTGCGTGTCTCATGGGATACGGGGCATCGGCGGTGAATCCATATATTGCGATCGATACGATCCGGCAATCGGTGGAGAGTGGTGAATACGGAGATATTTCCCTAGAGAAGGCGATTGCGAATTTCCGCACGGCGATAGAAAGCGGGATGCTAAAGATCATGTCGAAGATGGGAATTTCAACTATTGCGAGTTATCGCGGTGCGCAGATTTTCGAGGCGATTGGATTGTCCGACGAAGTGGTAGACCGATGCTTCTTTGGGACGACTTCGCAGATTGGCGGGATTTCACTGGCGCAGATTGCGGAGGATGCGTTACGCCGTCATCAGCAGGCATATGGAACTCCTGAGTCTGCGTTCCTGGATGATGGCGGGAATTACCGGGTGGCCAAGGGCGGTCGCGGAGAATTTCATGCTTACAATCCGCAGGTCGTGCTGACGCTGCATCGTTTCATCAAGAGTGGCAAGCGCGAGGAGTTTTTGAAGTTCATGGAGACAGTGCAGAAGCGTGAGCCAGTGGCTCCTCGTGACCTGCTGCGCTTCAAACCGGGGATGCCGGTGCCGCTCGAAGAGGTGGAGCCGGTCGACAATATTCGCAGCCGTTTTACGACTGCCGGAATGAGTTTGGGTGCGTTGTCGCCAGAGGCGCATGAAGCACTGGCAATCGCGATGAACAGCATCGGTGGCAAATCGAACTCGGGTGAAGGCGGCGAGGATTCGGTCCGTTACTCGGTTCGTCCCAATGGGGATAATCCGAATTCGGCGATCAAGCAGGTGGCGTCAGGACGTTTCGGGGTGACCCCGGAATATCTGGCGAGCGCAACGGAGTTGGAAATCAAGATGGCGCAGGGATCGAAGCCCGGTGAAGGAGGTCAGTTGCCGGGGCACAAGGTATCGCCGTTGATCGCGCGGTTGCGTCACAGCGTGCCGGGAGTGCCGCTCATTTCCCCGCCGCCGCATCATGATATTTACAGCATTGAGGATCTGGCGCAGTTGATTTACGACCTAAAACAGGTGAACCCTCGCGCGAAGGTTTGCGTGAAGCTGGTTTCGGAATCGGGTGTGGGAACGATCGCGGCAGGTGTGGCGAAGGCGTATGCGGACGTGGTGTTGATCAGCGGACATGATGGTGGGACAGGTGCGTCACCGTTGAGTTCCATCAAACATGCGGGTGGGCCGTTTGAATTTGGTGTTGCCGAAGCGCACCAGACTTTGATGTTGAATGATTTGCGATCGCGAATCGTGTTGCGCACCGATGGCGGCATGAAGACCGGCCGAGACATTGTGATGGCGGCGATTTTGGGCGCGGAGGAATTTAATTTCGGCACGGCGGCATTGATTGCAGCCGGTTGCGCGATGTTCCGTGTGTGTCACCTCAACACCTGTCCCGTAGGAGTGGCGACGCAGAAAGAGGAATTACGGCTGAAGTTTCGAGGCAAGCCGGAAAACGTGGTTGCGTTTTTCAATGGCGTGGCGCAGGAAGTAAGAGAGATTTTGGCCAATTTGGGATTTCGTTCCTTGAACGAAATCGTGGGACGAACAGATTTGCTGGAGCGCAGGCCAGTGGAGGATTTTCCTGAAGAGATACGGGCGAAAGTGGCTAGTTTGGATCTGAGCAAACTGCTTTACCAGGTAGATCCGAGCGGGACGGCGACGCGCATCCATACACGCGAGCGGAACGAGCGATTTGGTGACAGCTCACTCGATGACAAGATCATGCATGCCGCCAAGGATGCATTGAATGGCAATGGCAAAGTAAAGCTGTCGTATGAAGTGACCAACGTTCATCGGAACATCGGCACGCGGATTTCCGGTCACATTGGTTTTACGGTGGGGGACAAAGGGCTCGAAGAAGGAGCGATTGATATTACGTTCAAGGGCAGCGCGGGACAGAGTTTCGGCGCGTTCCTGGCCAAGGGTATCCGGCTGCGATTGGTGGGCGAAGCCAACGATTATGTTGGCAAAGGCATGAACGGCGGCGAGATCATCGTGCGGCCATCAGACAAGTGCAAGTTTGTGTGGTCGGATAACACGATCCTGGGCAACACCATAATGTATGGTGCGACCGGCGGCCGGTTGTTTGCGGCGGGGCGAGCCGGTGAGCGTTTCTGTGTGCGCAATTCCGGAGGCGTGGCAGTCGTGGAGGGCGTGGGTGATCATGGTTGTGAATATATGACCGGCGGCCTGGTGATTGTTTTGGGAACGACCGGACGTAACTTCGGCGCCGGAATGAGCGGGGGAAGGGCGTATGTTTATGATCCGGAAAATATTTTTCCAAATCGTTATAATGATGCGATGATTGGTATTGAACGGTTGAGCGATGTGGAGGAAATCAAGCGGGTGCAGTCGTTGATTTATGCTCATTTGGAGAATACCGAGTCACCGCGCGCAAACGAAATTTTGAAGAACTGGAAGGGAACCGTGACCCGTTTCTGGCGGGTAGTGCCACATCCATCCGAAGCGAAGCCTTCCGGGCGGCCGGTGCATGAACCCGCGGAGGAAAAGACCGAGCCGGCGCCAAAGGGCGGCTTCTGACAGGTAAACGAACATTCAGTTTCGGATTGCGAAGATGGGAGAAGCGGAGCACTGTTTCCTTATCGTTCGCAGTTAAATTCGGGATTCGCAACTAATTATGGAAATCACCAAACAACTCGCTATTTTCCTTGATAATCGCCCGGGCACGCTGGCGCGTGTCTGTGAAGCATTAAGCAAGGTGAAGGTCAATATTTACGCCATCACCACCAGTGATACTGTGGACCATACCGTTATACGCATGGTGGTGAGTGATTCGCGGAAGGCGATCGATGTCTTCGAGGAACATGGAACATTGGTGGTTGAGGACGATGTCATCATGTTGGAGGGCGACAATAAGTCCGGGTCGCTGGCAAATATCGCGAACAAACTGGCGGGAGCTGGCGTGAACATCGAGTACTGCTACAGCGCGACCAGTCCGAATGCGAAAAAAGGGTTGATGATCCTGCGTACATCCAATGCGCAGAAAGCTCTCAAAGTTCTGAACACATAATTTCACGCCTCGCGTTGCAGAGGGTGAGTAGTGCCTGTTTAAGATGTTGCTCTCATGTATGGGCCATCCTCTTCTCCATGAAATTAATACGCGCTGCTGGTTGCGCTCATTAGCAGAAGAGCAGGGCAGGCCAGTTACACTCGAATCAGTTCCTGATTCCGAGTTTGATCGGTGGAAGCAGCTTGGGTTTACCCATATTTGGTTGATGGGCATATGGACCACGGGGCCGAAGAGCAGATCGCATGCTTTGCATAACCCGAGTTTGCGCCAGCGATACACGGAGCTTTTGCCTGGATGGCAGGAAGAGGATGTGCCGGGTTCACCTTATGCCATAGCTGATTATGAGGTGCCTGCAGATTTGGGCGGCGAAGCAGGACTGAAGAAATTTCGCCTGAGACTGAATGGACATGGGCTCAAGCTGGTTTTGGATTTTGTGCCGAATCACGTGGGCCTGGATCATCCGTGGGTCGAGTCGTGGCCGGAGTTACTCGTTCACAGCAGCGCCAGGAGGGATGGAACCTTTCAGGAACGGACCTTACGCGGAACGCTTTGGATTGCACATGGGAAGGACCCATATTTTGGGCCCTGGACAGACACGGTGCAGTTGGATTATCGGAATCCCGCGACCCGAACAGCAATGATTCAAGTACTGAGATCAATTGCCCGTCGATGCGATGGAGTCCGATGCGACATGGCGATGCTGTTGCTCAACGGGGTGTTCCAGAAAACGTGGACTCACTTTCCCGCCAATCATGCAAGCGCGGAAGGAGAGTTTTGGTCAGAGGCGATTTCAGCTGTAAAGGCAGACAATTCCGAGTTTCTGTTTATTGCGGAGGCGTACTGGGGATTGGAAGGAAAGCTGCAATCGCTTGGCTTCGATTATACCTACGATAAGGACAGCTATGATCTGCTCGTGGAACGGAGATACAGTGAGTTTCAGAGGCATTTGTTGGACAACCCGCCTGAGTATCTGGCCAGAAGTGTGCATTTTCTGGAAAACCATGATGAGAAGAGGATCTCATCGATTTTGTCTTTGGAAGAAGAACGTGCAGCGGCACTGGTGATGATAGGGTTGCCGGGGATGCGGTTATTGTACGAGGGGCAGATGCAAGGGGTAAAAATACAAACGCCCGTGCAACTTGGGCGTTGGCCACGAGAGAAAGCGGTTCCGCAAATTGAAGAGATGTACTTCAACCTCCTCACCAGCTTAAGGAAATCCGCCGTGGGAAAGGGAGAAGGCAAAGTGCTGCAACCACAAGCCGCCTGGGATGGGAATCCAACGATGCAAAACTTCGTCGTTGTGCAGTGGAAAAAGGTGGACTGGAAAATTGATGTGGTGGTGGTGAATCTGGCGTCACATCGCGGCCAGTGTCGTATCTGGCTCGAGGAGCCCGATTTGAAAAGGCACGATTGGGAGATGCGCGATTTACTTGGCAATGAATGTCATATGCGCAGTGGAGCAGAAATGGTGAGCCAAGGTTTGTATCTCGATTTGCCGGAATACGGCGCCCAAGTGTTCAGGTTTACCGTAAAAGCCTGAGCTTTGTATATACCCAATGCCAATATTAATTTCCGAAATGGGGAAAAGAACCGGAAGGAAGGCAGAAAATAAGTCTGCAGAAAGTGGAGACTGATGAGTCATGGGCTTGGGGACGGGGAAATTCATTAGTCATTGTGAGCAGGGTGCTTTTGATTTGAGGCGGCGTTGTCGGCCTGGTCGCTATCTACTGATAGCGCCTGCGGCCTCCGCCTTGCCTCAAATCAAAATCCCTCCTGCCATTCGGAAATTTCTTTTGACATTCGGTATAGCAAGCTGGCGCTCAGCTTGTTCGTTCCTTCGCCGGGCAGCACTTATTGGACTAAATAACTCTACACAAGCTCAGGGGGCGTTTGCGGCCATCACGACTTAATATTTTGCCCAAACGACTCCACTGGAATTGCGATAGGACGGTGAATCCGATAATCAGGCCAAGCGCCGGAGTCCGGTAAGGTTCTCTGAATGGTCAAGTCATGTAGCACTTTGATTTGTTTTCTTTCTCGAAAATCGTGCAAATTCGGCTCTCACAATTGTAGTTTGCAGGCAAGCAGGAGGACTAGATTAACCACACTGGCAAAATAGTAGCAAAAAAGTTTGAACAAACTATTGCACACCGCAAGCATTTCGGTAAAAACTTAGAGAATTACATTTTTTTGGTATTAACGATGAATTAGAAGATGGACAATCAGAACCATATAGACAGCCATATTACTACTATTGGCCTGCCGCAAAAGCAGGGCCTTTACGACCCACAGTTTGAACACGATGCCTGTGGCGTCGGATTCGTCGTCAATATAAAAGGCAAAAAGTCCCACGAGATTATCCGCCAGGCAATTCAGGTGCTCTTGAATTTGGACCATCGTGGCGCTTGTGGTTGCGAAGCCAACACCGGGGACGGAGCTGGAATTCTTATCCAGACACCCCATGGTTTTTTGAAAGCGGTATGTGCCAAGGAAGGCATAGACCTTCCTGAACCTGGCCAATATGGCGTTGGTTTGCTCTATCTGCCTCCCATTGATGGCGAACGCAAAGAATGCGAACAGATTTTTGGGAAAATTGTAGCTGAAGAAGGTCAACGAATCATTGGCTGGCGCGATGTGCCGGTGGACAACTCTTCATTGGGCAATACCGCGAAATCTTCCGAGCCGCTTATGCGGCATGTTTTCATCAAGCGCGATCCTAAAATCAAGGATGACATGGCGTTTGAGCGCAAGCTGTACGTCATCCGCAAGCGTGCCACGAATGAAATTCGTCGTGCCGGGTTTCCGGGCAGCAATTATTGGTATACGGCGAGTCTTTCGTACAAAACCTTGGTTTACAAAGGAATGTTGAACACCGAGCAGGTGGACAAGTATTTCCTGGACTTGCGTGATCCGGCGATGGATTCAGCTCTGGCGCTGGTACATTCCCGTTTCAGCACCAACACCTTCCCGAGTTGGGAACGCGGGCATCCTTATCGCTACGTGGCGCACAATGGCGAAATCAACACACTGCGTGGCAACATCAATTGGATGCATGCCCGGCAGTCGATGTTTGAGTCAGAACTTTTTGGCCAGGACCTGAAGAAGATTCTTCCCATTATCAATACCGATGGCAGTGACTCCGCCATGTTTGATAACTGTCTCGAGTTACTCGTAATGGCTGGGCGTTCATTGCCCCATGCCATCATGATGATGATTCCGGAGCCATGGGCAAACCATGAAACCATGAGCGACGAGCGCAAGGCGTTCTACGAGTATCATAGCTGTCTCATGGAACCATGGGATGGTCCGGCTTCAATTGCCTTCACTGATGGCAAGATGATTGGAGCCATCCTGGATCGCAACGGTCTGCGTCCGTCGCGCTATTACGTCACCAAGGATGATTTGGTGGTCATGGCTTCTGAAGTGGGTGTATTGGATATTGCGCCGGAACGGATTTTGCAAAAAGGCCGTCTGCAACCAGGACGCATGTTCCTCATCGACATGGAGCAGGGACGCATTGTGGCGGATGAAGAGATCAAGGACAAGGTCGCCAAACAGCATCCTTATCGTCAATGGCTCAATAAGTACATGGTTGAGATGGCAAACCTGCCCGGGGTGACGCATCTGCCGGAGCCGAGCCATGAAACCGTGCTCCGCCGTCAACAGGCATTTGGTTATACCTTTGAAGACTTGCGCATCCTGATGGTTCCGATGGCACGTGATGGTGTTGAAGCTGTTGGTTCCATGGGAACTGATACGCCCCTAGCCGTGCTCTCGGATAAGCCACAGCCGCTTTACAATTACTTTAAGCAACTCTTTGCGCAGGTTACCAATCCTCCCATTGATTGCATTCGCGAAGAAATTGTTACCTCCGCGGAAACGACCATTGGTTCCGAGCGCAATTTACTCAAGCCCATTCCGGAGAGTTGCCATCTGATTGAGCTGAAATCGCCTATTTTGACGAATGAAGAATTTGCCAAGTTGAAGCACGTCGATCATGAAGGCTTCAAGTCGGTTACCATACCAATCCTCTACAGGATAAATGAAGGTGAAAAAGGTTTGGAACGAGCCATGGGTGATTTATACGCCAAGGCGGATCGTGCCATTAATGACGGTGTCAACATTCTGATTCTTTCCGATCGCGGAATTGATCGTGAGAACGCCGCAGTTCCTGCTTTACTGGCCGTTTCCGGTTTACATCATCACTTGATTCGCCAAGGGACACGCACCCGTGTCGGGCTGGTATTGGAAAGCGGCGAGCCTCGTGAAGTGCATCATTTCTCGCTCCTGATTGGTTATGGCGCGGGAGCCATCAATCCTTATCTGGCGTTTGAGACCTTGGATGACATGATCCGGCAAGGGTTGCTTAAGAACATCACGCACAAGGATGCATGCAAGAATTTTGCGAAAGCGGCGGTGAAGGGTGTGGTGAAGGTCATCTCCAAGATGGGTATCTCCACGATTCAGAGCTACCGTGGTGCACAAATATTCGAAGCGGTTGGTCTCAAGAAGTCGGTCGTTGATAAATATTTCACCTGGACACCGACACGTATCGAAGGTGTGGGTATGGACGTCATTGCCACGGAAGTGCAGATGCGCCATCAGCATGCGTTCCCTGAGCGTCAGACGAACGGCCACACACTCGAAGTGGGAGGTAATTACCAATGGCGCGCGGAAGGGGAAGTGCATTTGTTCAGTCCGCAGACCGTGCACAAGCTGCAGCAGGCGGTTCGGGCGAATAGTTATAATGCCTTTAAGGAATACTCGGCTTTGGTCAATGACCAGACGCGCAAACATTGCACTCTGCGTGGATTGCTCGATTTAAAGCTGGCGGCCAATCCGATTTCCATTGAAGAAGTGGAATCGGTGGAATCCATTTTGAAGCGTTTCAAAACGGGTGCGATGTCGTACGGTTCCATCAGCAAGGAAGCGCATGAGAGTCTGGCAATTGCGATGAACCGCATTGGTGGCAAGAGCAACACCGGTGAAGGCGGGGAAGATTCTGCCCGGTATATTCCCGATGCGAATGGCGACTCGCGTAATAGCGCCATCAAGCAGGTGGCTTCCGGACGATTTGGCGTCACGAGTTTGTATCTCGTCAATGCCAAGGAAATTCAGATCAAGATGGCGCAGGGAGCAAAGCCTGGCGAGGGCGGTCAGTTGCCGGGTGGGAAGGTTTATCCGTGGGTTGCCAAGGTGCGCCATGCCACGCCGGGTGTGGGACTCATTTCGCCGCCGCCACATCATGATATTTATTCCATCGAAGATTTGGCGGAATTGATTCACGACCTGAAGAATTCCAACACACGCGCACGAGTCAGTGTGAAACTGGTTTCTGAGGTGGGTGTGGGCACGGTTGCTGCCGGCGTGGCCAAGGCTCATGCCGATGTGGTGTTGATCAGTGGTTTTGATGGAGGCACAGGCGCCTCGCCACAGACCAGCATCAAACATGCGGGTATCCCATGGGAACTCGGCCTGGCTGAAACTCATCAGACACTATTGTTGAATAATTTGCGCAGCCGAATCGTGGTGGAAACGGATGGTCAGTTAAAGACTGGCCGCGATGTTATTGTGGCTGCTTTGTTGGGAGCTGAAGAGTTCGGCTTTGCCACCGCTCCGCTCGTGGCGTTGGGTTGTATCATGATGCGCGTGTGCCATCTGAACACCTGTCCGGTTGGGGTGGCGACACAGGACCCTGAGTTGCGAAAAAACTTTACCGGCGATCCGGCTCATGCGGTGAATTTCATGCGGTTCATTGCCCAGGAAGTGCGCGAGTTGATGGCACAACTTGGATTCCGCACTGTAAATGAAATGGTGGGGCGCACTGACTTGCTCGAGCCGAAGAAGGCGATCGAGCATTGGAAGGCCAAGGGACTGGATTTGTCCAACATGCTTTACCAGCCCAAGGTGGGAAGTGATGTGGGGCGTTATGCGCAAATGGTGCAGGACCATGGCTTGGACAAGGCACTCGACAATACCACTTTGCTCAAACTTTGCGCACCCGCTCTGGAGCGGAAGGAAAAAGTCGTCGCTGACTTGCCGATACGCAACGTAAACCGGGTGGTGGGAACGATTCTCGGCAGCGAAGTGACTCGTCGCTACGGTGTTGAAGCGTTGCCGGAAGATACGATTCAGTTGAATTTCAAAGGTTCGGCTGGTCAGAGCCTGGGAGCTTTCGTGCCCAAGGGAGTCACCTTGAGGTTGGAAGGCGATGCCAATGATTACGTCGGAAAAGGTTTGTCCGGCGGCAAGATCATCGTTTATCCGCCAAAGGGTTCCACGTTCAACCCGGCGGAGAATATTATCATCGGTAACGTGGCGCTCTACGGAGCGACCAGCGGTGAGGTTTACATCGGCGGTATGGCTGGCGAGCGTTTTTGTGTTCGTAACAGCGGTGTCAACGCAGTCGTTGAGGCTGTGGGCGACCATGGTTGTGAATACATGACTGGTGGCCGGGTCGTGGTGCTCGGACCCACAGGCCGTAACTTTGCTGCTGGCATGTCTGGTGGTGTTGCCTACGTGCTGGATGAAACAGGTGATTTCAAGAGTCGCTGCAACCAGCAGATGGTTGGCTTGGAAAAGCTGGAAGATGCGACAGAGATCGAAGAACTGCAGCAAATGATCAAGCGTCATGCTGATTACACCCGCAGCCAGCATGCCTTCAAAATACTGGCGCTCTGGGATGAAACGGTGCCGAAGTTCGTCAAAGTGATGCCCAAGGATTACAAACGTATGTTGCAATCCATCAAGCGTGTGACCGAAGCCGGTCTGAGCGGTGAGGAGGCATTGATGGCGGCCTTTAATGACAATGCCAAGGACGCTTCACGCGTCGGGGGCGGCTAAGGCAATGTGTGATTGATCAGCACCAACGAACCTACTGAAACTTTACTGAATTGAGACATGGGAAAACCGACAGGCTTCATTGAATATTTGCGCGAGATACCGCTGGATCGTCCGGCGTTGGAACGTATTCGCGATTGGAACGAGTTCCACCTGCACATGGATGGCAAAAAACTCCAGGATCAGGGCGCTCGTTGCATGGATTGTGGCATACCTTTCTGCCATACTGGCACCTTGATCAGCGGCATGGCATCCGGTTGTCCGATTAACAATCTGATTCCGGAATGGAACGATTTGGTTTATCGCGGCTTGTGGAAGGAAGCTTTGGACCGGTTGCACAAGACCAATAATTTCCCTGAGTTTACGGGGCGTGTTTGTCCCGCGCCGTGTGAAGGTTCCTGCGTGCTGGGAATTCATTCCCCACCTGTGACGATCAAGAATATTGAGTGTTCGATCATCGACAAAGGTTGGGAAGAAGGCTGGGTCACGGCCGAGCCGCCGGCGATGCGAACTGGCAAAAAGGTTGCAGTTATCGGTTCAGGTCCAGCCGGACTTTGCGCGGCGGCGCAGCTCAACAGGGCGGGGCATTGGGTAACGGTTTTCGAACGTGCTGATCGCGTAGGTGGCTTGCTGATGTATGGCATTCCCAACATGAAGCTCGACAAGGACGTGGTGCAGCGCCGGGTCGATTTGATGGCCAAGGAAGGGATCACATTTACGACCGGCACAGAAGTGGGGAAAAATTACCCGACAGAGAAGTTGATGCAGGAATTTGATGCGGTCGTGATTTGCACTGGAGCGACCAAGCCGCGTGATTTACCAATCGAAGGCCGGCAGTTAAAGGGGATTCATTTTGCCATGGAATTCCTGCACAACAACACCAAAAGTCTGCTGGATAAGCATCGCAATGGCAGCTTCATTTCGGCAGAAGGCAAGGATGTGGTGGTGATTGGTGGCGGGGACACCGGCACTGATTGTGTGGGAACTTCCTTGCGTCATGGCTGCAAGAGTTTGGTGCAGTTGGAAATTCTTCCTCAACCGCCTGTGGAGCGGGCGAAGGATAATCCCTGGCCGGAATGGCCGAAGGTATATCGTCTGGACTACGGGCAAGAGGAAGCGGCTGCGAAGTTTGGTGCAGATCCACGCACGTATCTGACCACTTCGACTAAATTTGTGGGAGACGAGCAGGGGCACGTGAAGGAAGTGCATACCATCGAGATCCGGTGGGATAAGAACGAGAAGGGGCAGTTTGTGCCTCAGCCGGTAGCCGGCACGGAAAAAGTTCGCCCGGCGCAGGTGGTTCTTCTAGCCATGGGTTTCCTTGGGCCAGAACAGCCATTGCTGGAGCAACTTGGTGTCGAGCGCGATGGTCGCAGCAATGCCAAGGCCGATTACGGCAGGTACTCGACCAATGTTAAAGGCGTCTTTGCCGCTGGAGATGCCCGTCGTGGTCAAAGCTTGGTGGTTTGGGCCTTCAACGAGGGCAGGGGCGCGGCGCGCGAATGCGATCGTTTTCTCATGGGGCGGACCAATCTACCGTAGATTTTTGCCCGTTCAGAGTTAGCATGTCTTCATTTGTCAGTCACTAGCATTAGCAGGGCTTATAGGATTCGAAGGCAGGCTAAAAAGCTGTCGTATTTTGGCTTGCCTGAGCGATATTTTGCAGCTCGTAAAAACATTGTTTTTACGGGCTTTTTTTTATGGTTTTCATGGCTGTTGGCGAATTCTTGTCATCGATTCTTAAAATCCAAAATGCCACAGCAAAATTCATAAAATCAGCCATTTTTTTGATTGCGTTTTTAACGATAATTCCTAATCATTGTTATACCTAAAAAGTTCCATTTCACATGCCTTATGTTTTAAGAATTGGGCCTTTGTTCTGTGCAGCTGCAATTGGTCCAATGACTGGACCTGCTAAAAATACCTATGAAAAAACTCAAATTAGACGGATTACTTGCCCGCGGCGTTGCTGTGGGTGCGGCAATCATGTCATTTACGACGATGGTCGAGGCCACGCCGTATGCGACAAGTTTGACCAATAATGCTGGTACTGTTTCCTTCCGGCTTAACCAGACTACAACGACCAACGATACAGTGATGGTCATTTCCAGCGGTGGGTCGGTCACTAACATTTTGCAAGCGCCCGGAAATAACATCATCACTCGTGGCTTGGTGGTAACCAACCTGGCGATTGCCCCGGGTACTTTTAAGGTTCGAATCAAGCACCTCGGTAGTGGTGTGATCTCGCCGAACAGCCCGACGGTGCCGTTTGGCGCTCCGCGCGGCGTGGCCGCAAATCGAAATCCGGCCAGTCCTTATTTCGGTTGGGTGTATGTTTCAAACTCAGGGACAAACGCAGCACACGGGCAGGGTATCTTTGCACTTTCTTCAGAACTTGCCGATATAACCGGGCAGGGGAACGTTCCAAAAACTGGTGGTTATCCAAACTTTACACCAGCAAACGCCGGGTCCTCTCCTTTCACTCTCTCGATCGCTCCTGATGACTCGGTTCTGGTCTGCGACTGGACGGATGCATCGGGAAATTTAATTACGATGCCGCCGCTGCTTAGTTCTTTCAGTTACACGCTCAAGCAGCTTACTGGTGTTGCAGCAGCGCCAGTGGGTAGCAATAATAATCACGGCAGCGTTGTCAGTGCCTTCATGGTTGGCACGGGTGCTAACACCAAGCTGTATACGCTGGATGAAGATTATCAAAGAGACCCTGCTACGGGGGCAGCCACGGAGTGGAACAGTCTTTGGCAGTATAACATTGGCGCCAGTTACGCCGGTGTTGGCTCGCCGGAGTGGTCCAGCGCTCCTGATGCCAAATTAATGACCCCTTACATTAATAATTTTTCCGGTCAGAATATGAAAGTTGAAGTCGGGCCAAACGGGTATGTCTATGTCAACCAGCGCCGGTCTAATGCCGGTCAGTATGATTTATTCATTGTTGATCCTGCACACCCCGTCGATCCTAATTCCTACCCCGGTATTGGAGGTTTCTTCTGGGATTCCCAAACCGAAAGTCTCGCCGAAGGGTATAGTGATGACGTGTTGCGGGATATGATGAGGTTTTCCGTGAGCAAGGATGGGCGGTACCTGGCGGGAATTATTGCTGGCGGCAGTAACCCGATTACTGCTCTAGATGGTAGTTCCGCAACGACTGTGGCCAATGAAATTATTCTGATTCCACTTACAAACGGCATTCCCAACATTCCTGCACGGCAGATATTCAACTTTGGTGGAGCTGGCAGTGGTCGTGATATTGCCTTTGACGCCGCCGACAATCTGATCTGTGCGAGCAGCGGCCTTGGGTATATTCAGTCTTTGGACATTGGTGAAACCACCGATGCAACGACCGGCTCGGATGGCACCTTTAGCGTTGCCACACCACCAACGCAAACGTCTGTAGTTGCCACAACACCTTTGGCTTATGAGCAAGGATCGGTTCCGGGAATGTTTACCATCACCCGTACGCCCGATGACATTGGCAATCCGCTGACTGTGTTTTACACCATCACGGGTACTGCCACGCTTACCAACGATTATACAGTCGGTGGTGGATCGTTGATTACCACGACAAACTGCGTTATCGCGGCGGGTCAGACGAGCACGAACATAACCATTACTCCAGTGGATGATTCGATTCCTGAGTTGACTGAAACTGTTCTTTTAACCATCAAGGGCAGCGGAGGTTACTCGCTTGGCTTCCCCAGTTTCGCCCAGGTGGCCATCGTGGATAATGAAATGCCACAACTCCAGGTTCTCTCGCTCTCTACCAACCTTTACCAAGGGAATCTTAACGATTACGCAGCCCTGGCTATTCGCCGCCTTGGTAATACCAATATTGACGTAAATTTGAATGCAAGTAGTTTTGCCTTCACTGGCACGGGAGTATCCAACGTTGATTATTACCTTACCAACGTGCCCGTCACGATTCCGGCTGGTGTGGTTGACCTGACTGTACAAATCATTGCTCCTGGACCGAATGGCACAACAGCCGTGGGCAGCCGCAGCATCAATCTGAGTCTTGTTGCAGGAGCCGGTTACACCGTGACTAACAATACTGCCACCACGACATTGACACTGAAGGCTGTTCCACCCGAGAACATTCTCTTTTCGGACAATTTTGAGAACGATCCGAGCGGAAGCAACTGGAAAGTAGCGTTCGCTTCCTACACCAACGGCTCCACGGATTACAACCTGATATTCGGCTACGACTACACCAGTGGATCAGTTGGAAATCTGGCACCCATCCCCCCTGCACCGCATTCAACTAATGGCGACACAAAGGGTGTCTACATGACGGTGAATAAGAATGCCGGCATCTCGGCGGGACTGAACCTGTACCTTCAGAACCACACCTTTGGGAGCAATTATGCCCTGCGGTTCGACATGTTCCTGGTTCAAAACAGCGTTGGTTCGGCGCAGTCAAAGGTTGAGAATGCCATCTTCGGTATCGATCATTCCAGCAACATGACAAACTGGTTCCGCAACGTTGCCGTCCCTGTCAGTGACAGGAGCATTCCTGGTTCAATCTGGCAGAGTGATGGATTGTGGTTCGATGTTGGTGCCGATGGCAACGGAGGTGGCGGTGCAAACACTGATTACGGTGCCTGGAGCGGACCGACATGGACGAACGGCGTCAATGTTATTGGGCCTACCAACATGATTAACCGCCTCGCCAGTACCACGCGGCAGGTTTTCAAGAAGCCCCCATTCACTGCCGGTACTTCCCTGGGAGGAAGCATGGCAAATACAGTGCTGAGTGGCACGCCTACCTGGGTGGAAGTGGAAGTCAGCCAGATTGGCAATCTCATCACGTTCAAAGCCAACAATACGGTGCTTCTAAGTTACTACAATACCAACGGCGTTCCTTCAACCTTCACGAATGGAACGGTGATGCTCGGTTACAATGATCCATGGGACGACCTGGGAAATGGTTCGGCAAGCTCTGGTGAGGCTGGCGTGATCTATGACAACGTCAGGGTTGTCGCGATTACGCCCCCCACGATCATCACTCAACCGTCCAGCATTGTGGCTTCGGCTGGCACGACCACGAACTTATCCGTTGTGGCTTCGACTGTTACTGGTACGATCAATTATCAATGGACACTCAATGGGGCGAGCATAGTCGGGGCAACAAGTTCAACCCTGAATTTCGCGCCATTGGTATCCACCAACTTTGCGACTTATGCGGTGATTGTGAATGATGGAGCTTACTCGACAACCAGCTCGAGTGTTACGGTTGCTCCGCCAACTCCGATCATCATCACCAATCCCACAAGCCGTGCTGCCGTGGTGGGCAGCTCGCCTTCCTTCTCCGTGGTTGCTCAAACATTCTCTGGTATAACCAATTACCAATGGAGATATTACGGAACGAACCTGTCCGGTAAAACGACTGCCACACTCTCATTGCCCGGAGTACAGCCGATTAGTTTTGGCGGTCCTTATACAGTGAGCGTTGGCGACGGTACTACGTCGATCACCAGTGCACCACCGGCATTCCTGACTGTTGCCGTTGCTCAAACGATCACCAACTCAGTGAGTGGTTCAACGTTTAGTCTCCAGTTTGGAACCGAATTCGGCCCGAACTATATTGTTGAATATAAGACTAATCTAACGGACGTAAGCTGGACACCGATCAGTACCAACTCCGGAACAGCCAGTCCTGTGACTGTTACTGACAGCCTGTCGGCAGCTCCGACGCGGTTTTATCGCATGCGGTTGCAATAAGCATAGCGAAGTTTAAAAAGGCATCCGCCCAAGGGGGCGGATGCCTTTCTTCAATAACAGAAAAAATTGACTCTCATTAAAACGTGGTATAGTACTGATGTTTAGTATCACACGATTAGCATTATGAATCCCCAACATTTTCCGGTTTCACCTAAAAGAAGTACTAAAGTGATTCTTCGACGAGGATTTACCTTAATAGAATTGCTGGTTGTTATTGCCATTATTGCCATCCTGGCAGGGTTGTTGTTACCCGCTCTGGCAAAAGCCAAATCCAAAGCCGCTGCGACAAAATGTGTCAGCAATATGAAACAGCTGGCTCTTGGTTGGCAAATGTATGCGACCGACTTTAACGATGTCATGGTGCCGAACGCACCCCTAGATGCTGCTAACAGTGAAAATACCTGGTGCGGTAAGCAGCAAGAGGGTTGGGATAGTACATATGACGCGAATACGAATCCCATTCCTTATCAGACTTCAATAGTGGCTCCCTACATGGGGAAGCAGCTTGGCGTATACAAGTGCCCTGGAGATACCGTTCCTTCAGATAATGGAGACCGCATTCGTTCTTACTCAATGAGCAGTCAGGTGGGAAATCTTTACACGGCTACGGAGACCAAAGGCTATAATGCCGGCTATGGGGCTTATTCCAAGATAAGCGAAATTCTTTCATGTCCCGGCCCCACAGAGACGCTCGTTTTTCTGGAGGAGAATATGTGCAGTATGCAGGATGGTTATTTGCAGATCAGGTGTGACCCCGGCAATTCAGGCTTTCCTGATGTGCCAGGCTCCTATCATGACCTTACTTCATGTGGTGTGAATTTTGCAGATGGCCATGCTCAAATTCATAAATGGGTAACCCCCGTCATTAAAATACCTGTCAGAAAGCCGTTTCGTCAGAGCAGCATAGGAACTGGCCCCACTAATCCTGATTGGAGATGGTTAACACAACATGCAGCCTGTCCATCGTCGTAAGAATGTCCAGATAGCATCCGTAATACCGAAGGACAGGATTTTATCACGTTGAATTTAGAGGATTAGAAATAACTTACAAAAGCCAAGTGACGATCCTGTAAAGGGCATCCACGAATGTGGATGCCCTTTATCTGTTCCGGGAACTTAAAGACCTTAAACTTCACGAAGTGCCCGACCGCATACATCTGGTGCCGCTGCCGCCATACAGTCCGGAATTAAACCCAGTGGAAGCCATCGGCGATGTGATCAAGGACCGGATCGGCAACACCCTGTGGGAAACATTGGACGCCCTGGAGGAAGCGATTGCTGAGGAACTGTGGCCCATCTATGAAACCGCCGAACGGGTGCGGAGCCTGGTTTCACATGGCTGGCTGCTTGAACAAGTAAACGCTGTCGTAATGGAGAATAGTGCAATTACGAACTGGAAGTGATCTTACTCTTCAAAATGCCGGGAGTTACAGACGTACGAGCGGATAAGATACGCACGATTTAATTTTTAATTTTGATATCTTACTTAAGAAGCGGATCAGGATCCTATCAGTGCAGAATGATTCCGGACTGGCGGTCGGATCTGGCTGACGGCGGGGTGGGAGTGTCCGGAAAGACATTAGCGAGCAATGGCACCAGTTAAACGTGAGCTCATTGAGGAGAAATTGTGCTATATTCAAAGTCAGGAGCAAACGAGGTTTAGGAATTGATTGCGGGATAACAGACTGAGCAAGCGAAAGGCTGGTTATAGTAACTGGCTCGTTTGCCTGGTGGTAACAATCCATAAATAAGAACCAGGAATTTCAGGCTTTGTAACTGGTTTAGAATGCTCATTCTGTTCCACTCGAGACATTGGTGTTGCATTTTTAATTACATGAATGTGTAATTACAAAATGGAAGGAGCTGAGCACAATAAGAGTCCTAGGTCCTAGCTGTTATTCAACAAATTAATATGGTCGGGTCCAAAATATACGTTCCCCAAAGGGTGCCTTTCAAAAATAAGCGAACAAATGGTTTTACTTTGATTGAGCTTCTGGTGGTGATCGCGATTATTGCGATATTGGCAGGGTTGTTATTGCCTGCATTGGCAAGAGCAAAAGAGAAGGGGAGGAGGACGGTTTGTCTCAACAATCTGAAGCAAATGGGCTTGGGAAGCCTCATGTATGGGAATGATTATGCGGGTAATCTGACTGGTAATCTGACTTACTACGACGACAATGATAACTGGTTGTATGGGGATTACGTCAAAAACACTGGGTCGTTCATTTGTCCCAACACCAGGAATGCGATTCGGACTAATTCCGTGTTGAATACAGCCACAGGGCGCATCGATCTGGTGGATCTTCAGACCTTTGCCATCAGTAAAGATTCAACCAACGGTTATACATACGAGAATTTTGGGTGGTGGGCAGGTCACAGTGATTCGCCAATGGCCGGTGGTGCAACTGATGTGGCTACCCGAAAAACAGAGAACCTGGTGCAAACGAGAAAGCACGCGGCTGTATTGTTTGGACATGGTGAGGTTCCCGGGCCGAGCGGAACCTATCTGATCATCCATGCAGATAATTATTTTGCTGATCCTGCGAATTACGATAAACCGGATCCAAAAGACGGGCATGGCGCTGATGGGTTTCCGGCGGTTTTTTGCGACGGGCATGTCACATTTATCCAGCATAAAGCATGGTTTGTGACGCGCGAGATGTCGTGTGATACCTGGAGAGCGACGGAGTGATGCTGCTGCAAATTTTATTAACATTGTGGAGGCGTGGCAAGCCATGCAGCCGCAGAGCTGTAATGAGTACGGGCTGTTTGATCCTTAGTTTAATACTTGGGATGACCAGTGGTTGTGGAAAGCACGAAGCAACTCCAGGAGTCACCTCGGCTTATAGCGGCTTCGTTTGCGCGGCGTGCGGGGCAAAATTCTACGTGTCCGGTCCAGTGTCTGGGGAATCCTGTCCGCAGTGTAAAAGAACTGAAGTTCAACCCGTGCTCGCCTTCGTGTGCGCGACTGATGGTCACACGACGATTGATGTGCGCAGAAGCCGGTTGATCCCCTGCGAACAATGCAAAGCTCAGACGACCTCATTTCGCGATCCGACAGAAGGTGAACTTCAAGCCTGGGGAGCGGTTCAAAAGCCGAAGGCGGATGTTGCTGGAAAATAATTTATTCATTCAGAGCGGAAGTAAAGCTTGGAAGGTTTCAATTGGCGATGGGTATCCAAAGAGTGGGAGTTGTCTGGAGACCTGCGCTGATTGACACGGGAAACTGCTGAACGAAAGCGTGGTGTTGTTGCGCCATTTGCCAGTGCTTCTGTGACTTCCGTGCTGTCCATGGAATTTCGTCCAACAGGGTGACGAAAAGTAAACCAAACTGCGCATAAAAAAACCACGAAAACTGCATGAAATATAGACTAAAAAATCAGACCGTTGGAGGAATGGCGTTGGCGCTCGTAATAACCGCGGCTACAGTTCATTCCGCGCGGGCGAATGTTTATGCGACCAATATAAAATTGAATGGCGCTACAAACGATGTCACGACTGGTGCAGGGGGCAATGTCTCGATCAGCTACATTTTGAATGAACCTGCTTCCGGCGGGGTTGCGGTCAGAATCCTGTCCGGCAACACCACGGTTCGAGTTATAAATGTTGCTGCCGGAAGTGCGGGAACATTGCGTGGTGCAAATAATATGGTTTGGGATGGAAAGGATGGTGTGGGTGCCAATGTTCCGGGTGGCACTTATACTGTGAGTATTACTGCAGCGTCCACCGGTTATACCAACTGGACACAGATTACTGATGATACCAATATCGGAAACGCAGTTTTCAGCTGTCGAGGTCTCGATGTTAACAAGAATACGAACAGCCCTTATTATGGGCGGGTCTTCGTGGGAAATGCGGGTGTAGGACCAGGATATCCCTCAGTTGTCGCCGATACGCCGGGGATTCAAAAGCTGAATGCTGATAGCAGTCCGGCGGATGAAGGTGGGTTTGCGGATGGGGGTTATGCCTGGGTCGGCGACGGGTATAGTCCATGGCGGATCAAGATAGGGGCGGACGACAAGGTCTACGTCGAACACTGGTCGGGAAATGGAAACATTTTTGCGTGGGATCAGCAACTGAGCGCAGGTTCGATGCAGAACATCATGCGGGACGATAACAATCCCACCCCTGAACCAGCGCCGCCGGTAGGACCGGTAAACTATCAAGGCCTGATTCGGCCAAGCACTCCACAGGGTAACCTGGGTGGATTCTTTGTCACTGGTAGCGGGACGAATAATCAGGTGTGGATGTCTGATAATAATACGGGCGGGTGGGGGATTATGCATTGGAATGCGCAAGCCGATGGAACGTTAGCCGTGGGGCTTTCGCCTGACATTGCCGTGCGCGCCACTGCGGCTCATTTTGCGATCACCAACTCTGATCTGGATGACTCCGCCTTTGATGTGGCTCTGGACAATGCCGGAAATATTTATGTGGCACAACAGCCGTGGAATAATGATCAGTTCAAAATCTTTAAGTTTTCGCCTTATACAGGAGTTTCGCTGACCAATGCGATTTGGAAGGCAGGCGATACTTTGACGAACGATGCCAATGATGTTACCTCCATCGCGGTTAACCCGGCAGGGACGCTCGTAGCGGTTTCACTTGGCACAGATCAACAGGTCCAAGTGCTGGATGGAAACACCGGGACGAATGTGGTCAGTCTCAGTGCGGATGGACATGCCCAGATGGCTGTTGCATGGGATAATGCGGGTAATCTTTATAATGCCTTTGATGGTCTTGCGGGAAGTGAGGGTAACTGGCGCGCTTTTTCGCCTCCGGGAGCAAATCAGGCTACAACCGTAGCCATCGAGAAAGTGGTGGTGAATGCCCCGGTCCTGCCACATATTACCAGCATTAAGAGCAGCGGTGGAACGGTTACGATCGACTTCACCGGCTCGGCCAGCGATGACGCATCCGCTTATGTTCTTCAAAGTGCTGCGACTGTGAACGGAACTTTCACTGATGTGGCAGTAACTCCAATACCACTGAGTCCTGGAGTCTTCCGCGTCAGCACTGCTGCCAGTGGAGCGATAAAGTTTTACCGCATCAAAAGATAATCGGGGCTCGGTAATTTTTGCCGACGAACAAGAATTCCTCCAATGGGCATCCACAAATGTGGATGCTCTTTTTGTTTCGTTCATTTTGAAGTGCGCTATAAAAACGCCCTTAAATCCCATTTCCACTTTACTTCCCCGCAAACCAGTTCCATTCTGCCGCGTAGCAGCCGGGGCTGGATGGATTATGGAGTTATCAAATACAGAACCAATCATTGCTGACCAGTCGGAGGTGGAAACCACCGTCACCTTGAAGTGGATCGTCCAACGCCTGCGCATGGGCACCTGGACCCACATCAGCAACTGCCCTGGGCCCAAAGAAAACCAAAATGACCGAAAATAAGTGTCATTACTTTGGTTTGACCCCCTTAAAAAATGAAGATATTACCATACAGCGCGGTGCCGACCAGAGTCGAGTTTTGGCGACGCTGTCAAGAGGACCGTTGGAGTAAGAATGACGACGGTTCGGCTTTTAATAATAAAGGTGGAATCCCTCCTGAACATGTTGCAGAGGATGAAATTGTGCTCTCCGATCCCAACTGGTGTTCAGAATGCTGGACTGAATTTCATCGGCCGCTACCTTTGAAATGCCCCAAATGTAGTACGCCTATAGATTGCCTCGACAAACTGAAGAGCACGATTACGGATTGGACAGGTAACCGAAATCCACATATTTAAGCAACTACGCCTATGGGAAAGTTGGATTGCTTATTATGCTGCGATGTTCTTGAATTTTTCTTCAGGAGGTAATCTTTAATTCATCAGCAACTGCCTTTACTGGGCCCAAAGAAAACCAAATGACCGAAAATAAGTGTCATTACTTTGGTTTGGCCCCTTTAGAATATGATGGAATGACCATGGGGCATGTCGCTCAACAGGGAACTAAAAAACGTCAATAAAATATCATGGCTTTCTATTTAATTAAGTGCGTTCCTGAAAAGCAAACTGATCAGCCTGACAGGATTTTGAAAATTTCAGAAATTAAAGCTGCCGTGAAGCGGGATACTGATTTGGATTGGGGTAAAAAGTTTAAGGAAAATCAACTTTATCGCCGTAGGGATGGTTCTTTCGTGAGTATTCCCTCCGACGAGGGTTTCTTTTTCAAACTTGATCCTGAAGCAACCTTTGCCGTCTGCAGCGAGTTTTTTGATGGAATTTCCATAATGACGAGCGGTGACCCAAGCGTAGCCAACAAATGCCAGGCTTTGGCAGATGCTATGGGGGCAAAATTGTTCAGAATCCGAAGCGTCCGGGAAGATCAAAGCGAAAGGCAATAACTTACAAGTGGTTAAACTGCGCATTTATGAAAGCTCTACAATGTAGTGGATCCACTTCCTGAAAAGCGCATGAGAAGAGTGATGGAGTTGAACGAGCGTGGATGTGTGAGCTGGCAAAGGGGAATGAATTCGATGCGATGCGTCAACGGGCGGTTCCGCTTTTCTCTCTTTTACACTCATAAAGTTATCCGAAAACATCCAAATGCTTAATAGTTGCCTGAATGTTTTATGGCTTGTATGCCCAGAGCGGTGGGATTGGGTCGTAGAGCTATGACCTGCGGGTCGGCGTGCTACTGTGGGGGGCGGCGGAGAGCGAAAATGAAAACAATGATGAGGGAAATAGTTATGACACCGATAATGATTGGCCAGAGGAGGCTGCGTTTCTTCTGTTTTCTTTTGCGTTGAGAACGGTGTTCTTCCGGGGATAGAAGCGGCTGGGCGTTTGTTATGCGAGAGGAGGATTCCTTTGGGGAAGAAGGTTGGTCGGTTTTTGGAATTTCAGTTTTTGAGATTATTTCCACAGGCTTCGAAATTGACTCAGCTTTAGAAACCAGAGCCATCGCGAGTGGTGAGGAGGTTGGGGTGGCGGTGACTTCTTTTGATGCTGTGGTGGCGACGGGCTGTTTCGCCGACGGGACCTGAGTTGAGCCTGTCCTGGTGGCGGGTTTGCGTGAGGGCAAGGGCAGTTCGCCAAAATCGCGTCGCTTCTTAGGATGGGCATATCCAATCATGAGGTGGATGCGTCCGGAGGATACTGCCCAGATTTCTTCAACAGTTTTTCGATAATCAGCTACTTGATCTGCCGGAACCGAATCGACGAGGGTGTTGAAGGAGAATGTGAGCAGACAATAAGTTCCCAAGCCTTTGTGTGCCCGGGAGAAGTAGACAAAGCGGCTTTGAACGCGGTGGGCCGGCAAAATTTCCGGATGCAAGCCAGGGGATTGGACTTCGAGGGTGTGGACAATTTTATATGGATGAGGAAGAGCAAACGGTGTTTGCCGCTTGGTGCCGGGTTTGATTTCAGGTCTGCCGAGAAAGTCTGCCGCGTAACTCGGTCGTAAATGAAAGATACAAGTTTCGGGGCGCGGACCTTCGGTCAGAAAACCGTTAATGGCAAAAACCTCAGCCACCACAAATTCGCCGGCATCACGGTCATCGCGGTATTTGAGAGAACCAATTCGACCGGCACGAAAGAATCTATTAGCGCATGCCTGAAGTCTTTTTTCCTCAAGCACCTTGATGTCCTGGGTTTCGAAATCGTGACGGAGGAGATCCGCGTGCCGGCCGTGTGCAATGGTCACGACGGAGAGCAGGGAATCCTTCCCGGTGGTATCCACCAAGATGGTTTCCTTTACTTCATACAGACTGGCCTGAACGGAAGCGGGCGGGGGAGCAATCAGGCCAGAGGCTGCGGTATCGACGGGGAGGCCGAGAGCGAAATCGAAGATGATCCTGTTCAAGGGGCCGCCTCCTTGCTTTTTCAAGGTTGCATCCACCCAGCGGGTTTCGCCCTGGACCTGATATTCCACTACTGCGTGATCGAATAGGACCATTGGCAAAAGGCTGGCAATGGACTTGCGAAGCCTGGTGTTCACAAGGATTGGGCGGGCAGGAATTCCCAGGCGTTTCAGCAGGTGAGTCAAAAGGAAGGAAAGATCCTTGCAATCGCCGTATCGACGTCGAAGCACGGTTTCTGGTGCAGTCGGGACCTGGCCGCCGAGTTCGAGATTAACGCTTAGATACCGGTGTTCGTCCTGAACCAGTCGGATTGCTTTTTCGATTTGGCGTAAGAGGTCCGTTTCCTCCTGTTTGATTTGCTGAATGATTTCGCTGAGCCTGGGATTCTCGGGTTCCTCTTTCCAAGCGTTGCAGAATGCGGTGGCAATCGTCGACCAATCCGGGCAATTTGAAATTTGTATCCAGAAATTCGGCAGGTGCCATTCGGGGGTGTTATCTTCTGGTTCCGGAGTTTCCAGGTTTTCTCCCTGCCAAACCCAGGTGGTCGACTGGTTTTCAGTGTTTTCGGCAGGCTTCCGGTCTGGAGAGGCAGATTTCCACTTCATTTGACGGGACTCATGGAATTGCAGAGAAAAGTGGAATTTTCCGACGGGTGATCCGATGGGCAGAGTGAAAAAGGCCGTGCAATGTTCCGGGAGCAGCCGTGGTTGATTTTCAATGGTATAGCTCCATTCCAGGATGTCGCCGGGACGGACATCTTCCAAGACCAGCAAAAGGGTGACCGCGCCATCGATGATAAAGCCTTCCAAGCCTGACTCGCGCTGTAAAATGCGGATTTTGTCGAGGCCTGCGTGTTCGACTTCCACGTTTTCCCGGCGGATTTTTATCGAATGAATGGTAACGAATTGCGTTGCTGGCTCAAACTCGAGTCGCCATTGAGATGCGTGCTGGACGGCCTGCATGGTTTCCAGGCGCATGGCGTAGTGATAGTAAGTCCGGCGATGCTCGGCCTGGGTCTGGCGGTCGATAAGGAGATAGGTCGTTGGGGCGGTCTTTTTTGCTTTGAAATCGGTCGGAGTTGGTAATGGAATTACCCAGGAAGAAACAGGGCCAATCTGTAGGCGTTCCCTGGCATCTTTCAGAGTATTGGAACCCTGAGGGACGGATGAGTCAACGGGCATCGGGATTGATTACTGAGAGATGTTCTGAATGGCAAACTAAAATTCTACTGCTGCCGGGCGCGGTAGAAGGTTGCGGGGAAATTGGAGGCGGTGAGGTCGATGAAAGTTGCGGGTGGGTTGGAGGCGACGAGGGTGGCCCAGAGGGAGATATCGGTGGAGTGCTGGATTAGGTATGACTGGCCGACTTCGCCGGAGAGTTGGAGGATGGATGGGACGGATTAGATTTAAAAAGTCAATAGTATTATAAAAAAGTGTTGACATTGAGTTAATATTCCTTTAAAAGAAATATATTAATGCGTAATAAGTGTGTCTAGTCTAGGTAGAAAGGAAGCTTATATGGGAACTGATAGGGTTGGTTATGTCGAGCTTGGTTTACGGGCTGGTCCCCCGCCTCTTTCCTCTCCCAAGGAGTGGGCGACGTCCTGCGGGCCTTGTCCTTTCGGTGTGGTGGCACGATTGCCAGTATGGGCGGCTTTGGAGAAAGGACTGAATGTGGATTTTCGGAAGGTATCGGAAGGCCAAGGAAATTGCGAATGCCGAATTTCGAATGTCGAATGGAATCCAAGGTTACAGGTTATATGAATGGCAATTGTTGAGTTTTGCGTGGTCGGTTTGGACAGGTTGTCTGCCACATATGATATGGCAGTTGGACTGTGAGTTAACACGAGCTAACACGAGTTACCGGCAGTTAACGGCACATCTTTTATTTTATGAATGGAGATGAAGAATGAAGACTCTTTTTGGGTGAGACTGAAAGGTTTCGGGCCGGCAGATTAAATCGCATCGCGCCCTTTTTGTATCGCTTTACATACCTGCATTCGGGCTCTATTTTGTTAATCTTGTGTCTGAAGTAAAAACGAAAACACGTGTGGTGGTTGGCATGAGCGGAGGAGTTGATTCTTCCGCGGCGGCGGCGCTTTTGCTGGAGCAGGGGTATGATGTCATCGGCATCACGTTGAAGTTGTGGCCCCAGGATTGCGTTAATCGGGCGGAAGACAAGTGTTGCGGTCCTCAGGCAGTGATGGATGCTCGAAGTGTTTCTAACAAGTTGGGGATTCCCTATTATTTGGTGGATGAATCGGCGGATTTTCAGAAGCAGGTCATCGGCTATTTTGCGGAGGAATACAAGGCTGGTCGGACGCCCAATCCATGCGTGATGTGCAATGAGAAGCTGAAGTTTGGGACGCTGATCAGTCGGGCGCAGCAGTTGGGTGCCGAGTATATTGCGACGGGTCACTTTGCGCGGACCGAGAAAAGCGCTGATGGGAGCCGGATGTTGCTGAAGCGGGGGCGTGATCCGCGCAAGGATCAAAGCTATTTTTTGTTCTCGCTCCGACAGGATCAACTCGCCCGAACCATCTTCCCATTGGGACAACTGACGAAAACAGATACTCGAACGGTCGCGCGGCAGTGTGAGTTGAAAACTGCTGATAAGGAGGAAAGCATGGAGATTTGCTTCGTGCCAGACAACGATTACGGCAAGTTTTTGCAGCAGGCGAATCTGGTCAAAAAGCATAAAGGGGAGATTGTCAACGTCCACGGGCATGTGCTCGGCCAACATGATGGGATCGAGTTTTATACGATTGGCCAGCGTCGTGGATTGGGAATTTCTTCAGCCAAACCGCTTTACGTGGTCGAACTGGATGCCATCAATAACCGGGTGATGGTGGGGGATGAATCAGCGTTGGACCGGGATGAGTTTACGGTGGAGCGCTGTAACTGGATTCCATTTGCGTCGCCGCCTGAGACTTTCGAAGTGAGCGCGAAAATTCGGTATAACCATCCTGGGACAGGGGCGACAATTACTCCGCAACCGAATGGGACTGCCAAGGTAAAGTTGCACGTTCCGCAACGGGCAATCACCCCCGGTCAGGCCTGCGTTTTTTATCAGGATGATCTGGTTGTTGGCGGGGGATGGATCGGAAGATAGGTTGGGGGATGAGGAGGCTTAATGATTCCACTCCTGTTTCAGTGTGTAAGACTGGTTCATTTGTCAGATAAGAGAATATGCATCTGCGGTTGCGGCACGATTGCGCTTGCGCCTATGAAATCGATTGTTAAAGTCCTCAAACCTTTTGGAAAGTCCACCGGCTGGTCGGTGGCTTTTTAGTTTATAGCAATTGGTAAAAATAAGCAGCCTGTGAAAATTTTCAGCGGCACTTCAAATCAGCCTTTGGCACGCGCCATTTGCGCGAACGTTGGCATCGAGCTTGGCAAGTGTATCGTCAGTGCGTTTCCTGATGGTGAGACGTTTGTCAAAATTGAAGAAAATGTTCGCGGCGAGGATGTTTTCCTCGTGCAATCCACTTCGCCGCCGACAAACCATCATTTGATGGAAATGTTCATCATGATGGATGCGTTGCGTCGTGCCAGTGCATCGCGCATTACCGCGGTATTGCCTTTCTATGGGTATGCGCGACAGGACCGCAAAGACCAGCCCCGAGTTCCGATCACGGCGAAACTGGTTGCCAATCTTTTGGTGGCGGCTGGTGCAAGTCGCGTGTTAACCATGGATTTGCATGCGCAGCAGATTCAGGGCTTTTTCGACATTCCGGTGGATCATCTTTATGCCGCGCCGGTTATGTACGATTATCTCAAGAAAAAGCAGATAGAAGATCTGGTGGTCGTCAGCCCGGATGTTGGGGGATTAAAGATGGCGCATGCGTATTCCCAAGTGTTGGGATCCGGATTGGCGATCGTTGCCAAACGGCGAAAAAATGCCTTGGAAATTGAATCCATGACGGTAATAGGTGAAATTAAAGGGCAAAATGTGCTGATGGTCGATGACTTGACTGAGACGGCCGGAACCCTGACCACAGCGGCGGCGCTTTTGAAAAAGGAAGGCGCCAAGAAAATAATAGCGTGCGTTTCCCATGCTATATTGAACGAGATCGGGATCGAAAGATTACGAAAATCTAATATTGACGAACTGATTACAACTGATACTGTCCTTCGCCCCGCTATAGAAGGGATTAATGTTAGCACCATTTCGGTGGCGGGGCTGTTGGGTGAAGCCATAAAACGGATTCATAGTAATTCGTCGGTAACTTCACTATTTGAATTTAAAGGCGGGCGCACCAGTTGACCGGTGCGTCCTAAGTGCTTTAAAAGACATAATTTAAAAATGAAATCTGTAGCATTGAATGCATTTCCCCGCGTGATGGCCCGTCGCGGTGGCGCAAAAAAACTGCGTGATTCCGGGCGTATTCCTGCTGTCATTTATGGACGGCAACAGCAAGCTCAGAATCTCGAGGTCAACTCCAAAGACATCGAGAACCTGATTCACCATTCTGTTTCTGAGAATTTGTTGGTGGATCTCGCCGTGAAGGACGATTCCCGTCCGAAGCGCCTGGCTCTCGTGCAGGAGGTTCAACATCATCCTCTCAACGGCAAGATGTTGCACGTTGATTTTCATGAAGTTGCAGAAAATGAGCGGGTAACCATTATGGTGCCTGTCGAAGCAACTGGCGAAGCTGTAGGTGTTAAAACCGGCGGTGGCGTTCTCGAACACGTCTTGTTTAAGATCAAGGTGCGCGCGTTGCCGAAGGATCTTCCGGAAGTCATTGCCGTGGATGTGAGCAATCTTGAGATTGGTCAGGCGATTCACATCGGTGACATTAAGGCTCCTGAAGGCGTTGAAGTGCTGGGTGATAAGCACATTTCTGTGATCGCCGTCGCTGCGCCTCTGACTGAAGCCCAGGAAGCTGCCGCTGCTGCTGAAGCTGGCGCTGGCACGGCTGAAGTTGAGATGATCAAAGAGAAGAAAGAAGAGGGTGCTGAGGCTGGTAAGGCTGCTCCTGCTGCGAAAGCCGGGGAGAAAGCTCCTGCTGCTGAGAAGAAGGCTCCTGAGAAGAAGAAGTAATTTTGACAGGCAGTCGGACGTTGTCCGGCTGCCTTTCCCATTCCCGGAATGGAGAATTTGCGTCTCATCGTCGGTTTGGGAAATCCGGGTTCCAAGTATGCCCTGACGCGCCATAATGTGGGCTTCCGGCTGGTGGAATGCCTGGCCGAGCGCTGGAAGGCATCCTGGGTCGCTGAGAAAAAGTTTGACGCAATGCTGGCCAGGACGGAACGGAATGGTGAGCGGATACTGTTGTGCAAGCCGCAAACTTTCATGAATGCCAGTGGCGAAACTGTCGGTGCGATGGCATCCTTTTATCGATTGCCCTTGCCACAGCTGGTGGTTGCGGTGGATGATGCTGATTTGCCGTTTGGGCAGATTCGAATGCGAGCCAACGGCAGTAGTGGTGGCCATCATGGACTGGAGTCCATTGAGAAGCATTTGGGAACTCGTGAATTTGCCCGCTTGAGACTTGGCATCGGGCGGGCGGCAGATGATAGAAGAGAGATTACGGATTATGTTTTGGCACCGTTTAGCGGAGCCGAAGCAAAAACGGTTGATAAAGTATTAAACACTGCATCAGACCAGATTGAGTGCTGGTTGGATGGCGGAATACAAAAGGCAATGAGTCAATTTAACGGAGCCATAAGAGGTTCCGAGTAACAAAGGAAAACTGAGTGAAAAGATACGAAGGTCTGTTCATATTGAACACAGCGGGCAAAGAAGAGAGTCTGAAAGAAACCATCGACCAGCTCTCGGATGAGATCAATGCTGCTGGCGGCAGGGTGGAAACCGTGCAGAAGATGGATAAGCGCAATTTTGCGCGTGTCGCGGATAAGCGCAACAGTTCCGGCTTTTACGTGAATGTCATTTTCGAGTGCAAACCTTCAGCGATTACCCAACTGCAAACTCGCTTTGCCTTGAATGCTGACGTGTACCGCGTCATGTTTAGCAGTGCGCCGACACCGAAAGTTGTGGAAGCCAAGTAATTCGATTCATGGCCAATTTCAACAAAGTCATACTTGCTGGAAACCTTACGCGGGACCCAGAGTTACGTTATACACCCAAAGGTGTAGCCATCGCCAAAATTACATTGGCGATCAACCGTACCTGGCGAAACGAGGCTGGTGAGAGCAAGGAAGAGGTTACTTTTGTTGATGTAGATGCATTTGGTCGCCAAGCAGAAACCATAGGCCAGTACTTAAAGAAGGGCAGTCCTTTCATGGTGGAAGGTCGCCTTAAGCTGGATCAGTGGGACGACAAGCAAACGGGACAGAAACGGAGTCGCTTGGGAGTCACGCTCGAAGGTTTTCAATTTCTGGGTAGCGCTGGCGGTGGTCGTGGCGAAGGCGGCGTCCCTGATGCTCCTGCTCCCCGCAGCCGTCCGGCACCCGCCCCCAAAGCTGAAAGTGCCGACGCTGATGTGCCACCTCCTGAAGACGACGACGTTCCATTCTAACTTGCAGCGGCTTATTCACTTTACCTTTATTTAACTTTAACTCCAATTTTCGTATGCCAAAAACTGAAGTCATTCTCACCCACAATATCGTCGGCTTGGGCGCCGAGTCCGATCAGGTTAAGGTCGCAGCGGGCTATGCTCGCAATTATTTGATCCCCCAAGGTCTAGCCATCCCCATGACCGGTGCAAATAAGCGCCGTCTGGAATCTTTGAAGCAACGGCGTGCTGAACGCGAAGCCGAAGAGCTCAACCACATGACCGAGCTTTCCCGCAGCTTGGCCAAGTTAATTGCCGTCGTCAGCGTCAAGACTGGCGAAGATGGCAAGATGTTCGGTGCTGTCACCGCAGGCACGATTGCTGATCAACTTAAGACCCAATTCGACGTAGCCCTCGACAAGAAGAAAATTCATCTCGAACAGCCGATTCGTTCCCTCGGCGAACACGGTGTCGAATTGCGCTTGCATCATGGCGTTACAACTACGCTTAAGGTGCGAGTTGAAAGCAGCAACCCTTTGCCAACGGCGGTTGAGGCTCCGGTTGCCGACGCAAGGAAGGACGATAGGACTGAGAAGCGTGGAAAGCGTTCTGAAGCTCCCGCCGCTGAATCAGCGCCTAAGAAGTCTCGCGCTGCGAAGAGTGACAAGGCTTAATCAGAGTTTTACGGTTTAATCAAGGCAGGCCATTACGGCCTGCCTTTTTTATTTAGTTTCACGAGGCAACCTGTCGCAATAGTGTTGGTCACCAGTTCTTTAGTGAGCGGTTGCGCCCCAGCTGTTTTTCAGAGGAAGGGCCTAATCTGAGCACTTCTTCTTCGCCTTTTTGTGAGTCGAGTAATTGCTTCGCCTGCTGGGGAGTCATTTGTCCCGCAGCCATCATTGCTGCTTCGCGCTGCTCCTCTTCTGATTTCTCCTTGGACTGTGCAGCCTGATTTTGAGCCGCCTGATCCTTTTTCTCGGATTGCTCTTTTTGATTCTTCGCCTGCGACTGTGATTTCTCCTGATCTTGCTTATTGGACTCCTGCCCCTGATCCTTCTTTTCCTGACCGTTTTTGCCTTGTTGAGATTTGTTCTGCGTTTGTTGATCGGACTTGGACTGAGAATCCTTTTCCTGATTCTGTTGATCTTGCTTGTCCTGGGATTCCTGATTCTTCTGATTCTGATCCTTGGAATTTTGCTTCGACTGGTCTTTTGATTGATTCTGCTGTTGCTGTTGCTGCTTTTTCTTGAGTTCTTCCAACTGGGTCTGGACAAACTGGTGGTTAAACTGTGCATCCTGATCTTGCTGGTTAAGCTTCAAAGCACTTTCGTAGTGCTTGAGGGCATTCTCCCAGGCCTCCTGCTTTTTCTTCTCATCCTTATCACTTTGTCCCAAGCGAAAATACGTATTGCCTAGATTGTAATATGCTTGTTGCTGCAGCTGTATGTCTTGAGAGTTCAGGGTATCGTTAAATTGTTTGGTAGCTTCATCATACTGTTGGGTTTGGTAGGCAGCGGTGCCGGCATTGAAATGCAATCGCGGATCATTGCTTTTTCTCTGCAAAGAGTTTTCATAGTCTTTCAGAGCATCCTGGTATTTACCTGCCTGGTATTCACGGAACGCTTGGGAAGGACTCGCAAACGTGCTCAAGGGCAGGGCCAGCAAAAGCAAAATGGCCACGGTGCTCGTTGGCATAGCGGAGGAAGTTTGTGATCTCATTCTGGATTCCTCCGGACGAGTTCGCTTTCGGTCTGGTAGAAAAGTTTCCGCAATCAGGAGGATTATCGCGATCGACAATGGCCAGTGGTAGCGTTCATGGAAGCGCTTAAGTAAAGTGGAGGCCTTGTCGGACTTTGGCAAAGGAGCGATACCTTGCTCATAAAGCATATCCATGGTTTTGGTTCCTCGCAGTGGCAGGTAAAAGCCTTTTGTCGCTTCGGCAATCTCTTGCAGCAATTTCTCATTGAGCCTGGACTTCACAGGCTGGCCTTGTTCATCCCGTATATAATCGACCCGGCCTCGTTCGTCCTTGATTCGCAGGAGTTCACCGTCAGGCGTGCCTATGCCGATGGTAAAGATCAACATGCCCTCTGCAGCAGCTTTTTCAGCCGCAGAAACAGCGCCCATATCCTGATCTTCGCCGTCCGTAAATAGGACCAGAACTTTATGGTTATCCTTTTCGTTCTTAAACGTTTCACGAGCAGTATTGATCGCCTCAGCCAGAGCGGTTCCTCCCTCAGAAATCGTTCTGGTATCCAGTGAATCGATGCTTTGGCTGAAAGCCGCATCGTCCAAGGTCAAAGGACACTGCAAGAATGCTGTCCCGGCGAAGGCCACCAAACCCATCCGATCAGTTCGCGCACGATGCATTAGATCCAAGGCAGCCAGCCTGGCACGAGCTAAACGGTTCGGTTGAATATCCTCAGCCAGCATACTGTTCGAAGTGTCAATGGCGACGAGGATATCGAGTCCTCGCTGTCTGGCTTCTTCCAACGTGAAGCCCCATTGTGGTCGAGCCAACGTCAGAATCAAAAACACAACTGCGGCCACTACGAGGGCCATTCGGAATTTCTGACGGGAAGGGGAGACGCCGACTTTTAAGTGCCCGAGCAAACGTGCGGACGTGAACTGTGTCATGAGTTGCTGGCGCTTGCGCCATGCCCACCAGAAAAATGCGATCAATGGCAGGATTAAAACCAGCAACAGCCAAAGCATGGGTTTCGCTGCAAATGTCATGGCAGTTTCCTCCAGATCGTGTGACTAAGAATCACTTCCAACAGCAACAAAAACATGCCCGGGATCACGAACCAGGCGAATAGTTCCTGAAATTGTGTGTACTTCTTTACCTCGGCTTCGGTTTTTTCCAGCCGATCGATGTCAGCATAAATTTTCTCCAAAGTGGCAGTGCTGTCTGCGCGATAATACTTCGCGTTTGTCATTTTAGAAATGGAGGTCAAAGTACCTTCGTCAATGTCGACCGGCACCTGCTGGTAGATTTTTTGTCCCGAGAACGGATCTGTCCCGACCGCCATGCGTGCAACGCCTTTGGTGCCCACGCCAATTGTATAGATCTTGATTCCCAATGCTCGAGCTGCTTCTGCGGCGGTGAGCGGAGGAACTTTGCCGGCGTTGTTTTGCCCGTCGGTCATCAGAATGATAATCTTGCTCTTTGATTTCAATTCACGGAGCCGGTTCATGGAAGTGCTGAGAGCCGAGCCAATTGCGGTCTGATTTCCATTGATGGATCCGATTCCAAGTCGTTCCAGATTTTTCAGCAGGAACTCATGGTCCAAAGTCGGAGGGACAGCAACGTACGCCTGGGTTCCGAATACCACCAAACCGATGCGATCACTTTGACGCTTGTCTACAAATTTCTTCAACACATCCCGGGCGATAATGAATCGGGTTGCCTGCTGGCCGTTGAGAACAAAGCCTTCATCCTCTGCCAACATGCTGCCGGACATATCCAAGGCAACCACAATATCCACACCGCTGGCGCTCACCTTGGTTTCGCTCTGAACGAAGCGCGGTTGGGCAAGGGCAAATATAAAGAGAGCGAGGACGAACCAGCGCATTTTGGGGAGAATGCTGCCCGCACTTGATTTGGTGATGCCAATGATGCCTTTCACCAGTTGCACGGAGGAATAGAGAAACGCTGGTTGACGCCCGCGCTTGCCTCTAAACCATGCGAGAACCGGTATTACCAGCAGCAGCAGCAACAACCATGGATGAGCAAAGGTGAAGTTCATGCCTGGGCTGCAGATGGAATTGGGTCCTGCGGATTGGCTGGCTCTGGCTCAGTTTCATCAATCAGCCGGAGCGCTGAATTATGCAACGCCTCCAACTCAGTCGGGCCTGGTTCGTAACGTGCGAATTTGACCATGTCGCACAATGATAGGAAGTCGCCCAAGCTTTGCTTTTGATCGGGGAGAAGGAGTTGCGTTGATTGCAGTTCGTGCAAGAATTCCTCGGTAGTGCGTTCTGGTGCATGAAAATTAAACCGTTCTTCGAGGTAAACGCGGACCGTATCTGAAACCAAGGTGCAGAAAGGCCTTGGTTCATTAATCAACGCCAAGGCATCCTGCAGCTTTTGTCGAGCCCGTTCGTGGGGAGGTATGATGCGAATTGCTGCCGGCTCTGCCGATTTCCTCAGGAAATAAATGACCGCAAAAATAATGATGGCGAATGCGGCAAGTATCCCCAGTCCAATGAAAACCCATAGCAACACATCGGGGATAAGGACCGGTGGCCTGATGCCGCGAATGTCGTTCGTGGAGGGCAGGGCAGGCGAGTTGGTGAGCAAAAGCGAATTAGTCTTCATCCGTGCAATCGACGCCTTTCGCGAGTTTCAAAGAAGCGCCCCAAAGCGACACCATAAGGCACGTCCGTCCGCAACTGTATGGAGTCAATTTTCGCAGCCCGGAACACGCGCAGCAGCTCCGCCTGTGCTCGCGCTTGTCTTTGCGCAAACGCTTCTCTTTTCCTTGGGTCACCCGTATTGACTTCAACTACCTCGCCTGTCTCAGCATCCTTAAGTACCAAACGGCCCAAGGGCGGCAGTTCGACTTCGTAACGATCGGTAATCTGGATCGCCACTACATCATGACGCCGGTTCGCCTGACGAAGAGCAGTAAAGGAGGCTTGAGCCAGTGATTGAGGGAGCATCAGCCCTGCTTGACGCCGGGGATTAGCTTGAAGATTGGCGGTGATATTCTGGCCCAAAAAGTCTGAAACCACCACCGCAATCGCCTTGTGTGGAGTTACACGCGTGAGAAACTCGAGTGCGAGGTTTAAGTTCGTGCCGCGCTTTTTCGGTTCATAGAAAAGAATCTCTCTAATGACCCGCAGAACGTGCCGCCTGCCCTTGCGTGGCGGTATGAACTTTTCCACTTCTTCGGTGAACAGAATCAGCCCAACCTTATCATTGTTTCGAATGGCTGAGAATGCCATGACCGAAGCAATTTCAGCAGCCAGTTCCCGTTTCGACTGATCGCCTGAGCCGAATAATCCCGAACCGCTCACGTCCACCAGCAGCATGAGCGTGAGTTCTCGTTCCTCAACAAACTTTTTGATGAACGGATGGTTCATCCGCGCAGTGACGTTCCAGTCGATGGCGCGAACCTCATCTCCAGGTTGATATTCGCGCACTTCCTCGAAATTCATTCCCTGGCCTTTAAACACGCTATGGTATTGGCCCGCGAGCGATTCGCTCACAAGTCGATTCGTGCGCAACTCGATTTGACGAATTTTTTTAAGGATCTCGCGAGGAATCATGGGAATGTCACGCTCAGTTTCCTTCGGCTTGAACTCTGTTGGGTATCAATGGGCGGGTTAGGGCACTGGCAGCTCATCAAAAATCTTTTGAATGATCGTTTCACTGGTCTTGTTCTCGGCCTCGGCTTCGTACGTGATTGTGACGCGGTGACGCAAGACATCCATCCCAATGCTCTTTACATCCTGTGGCGTAACATAACCCCGCCCTTTCAAAAAGGCGTAGGCCTTGGCCGCCAGGGTCAGCGAAATTGTTGCGCGCGGTGAGGCCCCCAACTGGATGAAATCCTTGGCCTGTATCTTGTAAGCTTCCGGGTCACGTGTGGCACAAACGATATCGACAATATAATCCTTTACCTTGTCATCAATATAGATGTCATTGATAACCTGACGTGCCTTTAAAATCTGGTCCGAAGTTACCACTGCATTTGCTTTAGGGAGGTTGGATGTGTGCGCCATCAGGTCCAGAATCGATCTTTCTTCCGCTCGTGAAGGATAGCCAATCTTCAGTTTCAGCATGAAACGATCCACCTGAGCCTCAGGAAGCGGGTAGGTTCCTTCCTGCTCGATCGGGTTTTGGGTGGCCAGAACAAGAAAAGGCTCTTCGAGTTTAAAGGTCTGGTCTCCAATGGTGACCTGCTTTTCCTGCATCGCCTCCAACAGTGCGCTCTGAACTTTAGCGGGAGCACGATTAATCTCGTCGGCCAGAACCAAATTGGCGAAAATAGGCCCGCGGCGGGTGGTGAAACCACCTGATTGCGGGTTATAAATCTGAGTGCCAATTACGTCCGCAGGGAGCATGTCCGGCGTGAATTGCAATCGTGAAAATCGGACGCTCAGGCAGGAGGAAAGGGATTTAACAGATAAGGTCTTCGCCAACCCGGGCACGCCTTCCAGCAGAACATGGCCATTGGCGAGCAATCCAATGGTCAGCCTTTCCACCAAATAGCTTTGGCCGATGATTACTTTTCCCAATTCGCTAAACAATGGCCTGACAAAGGCACTGGTTTCTTGAACGGCTGCGTTAATAGCGCTAATTCCTGTGTTCATCGTAATTTGATTCGAATTCTACTGTCCCATGGACAAAAAAACGAGGAAATCTGTTCAGATAAATCTTATCGAATTTTGCCAGGACCTGCATATGAATTGCTCTTCAGGTCCATTAAAGTGATGTCTTACTCAATGGGACAAGCCTTTAAGGACATAGGACTCCCTTTGGAGTCTAAACCAATTGAACTGGTTCAAAAACATTTCGCGGCATCTTCAATATCCTTCGCAATTTGGAGCTTGAGCGCGTCAAGAGAAGGAAACTTCTGTTCGTCTCGCAACTTCTCGACAAACGCAATTTCCATTGCTTTGCCATAAAGATCACCAGTGAAATTGAGGATATGAACTTCGATGCGCCTTTCCGGTGCTGGATTCCTTAAAGTGGGACGCAATCCTATATTCACCACCGCACGATAAGATTCACCTTCGACAAAAGCATGCACCGCGTAAACACCGGTTGGAGGGAGTACCAGACCGTCCAACTTGAGATTGGCGGTGGGAAATCCAAGCTTATGACCAAGTTGATCACCCTTGATCACCGGCCCGCACAAAGAGTAGGTCCGCCCGAGCATTTGGCTGGCGGCGTCCAGTTCACCGGTTCTGATGGCTTCCCGAATGCGTGTGCTGCTTACAGTTTTTCCATCCAGAGAGACGGCTGCCATGCCGTGAACCGTAAATTTCAACTCTTCACCGAGAGTTTTAAGCAGCGCGACATTTCCGCTCCGTTTATATCCAAACGTGAAGTTGCTGCCCACACACAAGCTCTCGATATGGCCCAAATCGTTAGCCAAATTGCGTATGAAGGCCTCACCGCTCAGTTCGCTGAAGGCTTTATCGAAATGAATCAGGAAAAGTGCTTCACTACCCAGGGACCCAATGGTTTTGAGTTTGTGGGGGAGCGGATAGATCAGCGGAGGAATCCGATCCGGCGCCACGACGGTGCTGGGGTGTTGATCGAAGGTCACCACCAATGACACCGCCTCGTGCTTTATCGAATCCGCGATGGTCTGACGGATGATTTGCTGATGTCCAAGATGTACGCCGTCGAAGAATCCGATTGCCAGACAAACCTTCCGGCCATTCGCCTTCAGTTCGCTGGCGCTTCGGATGATCTTCATTTTGGTGGGTAAACTAGGCTGCGAGCTTCAGAAATGGAATAACCCGCTTCTCCAGTTCGGCGGCAGAAAGTTCCAAGGCCTGGTCGAGCCGAATGGCATTCGCGACATCAAATTTTCCAGAAACGGTTCTTCGTAACGTGGCCAGGTGCCCTCCGCAGCCAAGCTTTTGACCCAAATCATGCGCCAGACTTCGGACGTAAGTGCCTTTGGTGGCAGCGACCCGGAAGCGACCAATGGGTTCATTGTACTCGGCGAAACGGAAATTATATATGTGGATAAAGCGAGGTTCGCGTTCGACCTCCACACCCTTTCGCGCAAGTTTATAAAGTGGAACGCCGCCTTTTTTGATCGCCGAAACCATTGGCGGGACCTGCATCTGATCACCCACGAAGGCTGCCGCCGTCTCATTCAGCTCGCCCAAAGTCATGGGAGGAACGGGCAGGGAAGTGACTAGTTCTCCATCCGCATCATAGCTATCCGTGGTTTCGCCAAATTTTATTGTCCCTTCGTACACCTTGTCTGAAGACATCAGTCTTTCTGACAATTTCGTTCCCCTGCCAAGCACGATGATCAATAGGCCGGTTGCGTTGGGATCAAGTGTTCCACAGTGGCCAACCTTTTTGATTTGGAATCGACGCCGTATGGCATCAACAACATCATGGGAGGTGTAACCAACCGGTTTGTCGATTAAAAGTGCTCCGTCGAAAACATCAAATTCGTGCATACAACAAGTTTCTTATTACTGCTTCATTTACCTGGCTAAAATGACTATTTATCTCCGGTTGAGGAGCCTTTGACGGATCGCTCCGTTATCTCGACTGCACGGCCGTCGGGATCAACAGCCACGGCACGCCTTCCCCAAGGTGATTCTTTCGGAACTAATTGCGAATCTGGTTTAATTGCATTGAGCAACGCAAGAGTTGCATCCAGTTGATCCACGGTGAACCCCAGCATTGTAGCGCCACCTGTTTTCCTTTCGGGTGCTGAGCCTGGCTCTCCTGGATAAATTTCGAAAACCAAATCGCCGACAACTGATGAATAGTGTAACGGACCTGTTCCGTGCTTCTCTTCAGTAAAGTGAAGTCCCAACGCCTTATAAAACGTAAGCGTTGCTTCCATCGTTGCCGTGCGTAACACCAGTAGAGCAAGCGTTGCCATCTTGGTAGGGGATACAGAAGTCAGCTCTGTGCTGCGTTGAGCGCCCTCTTCACCGCCGAAATAACCCGCCGTTGCACAGATAGAGGAGAACCTGGAATGCGAGCCCCGGCTGCGGCTTTGTGTCCACCTCCGCCAAAGATCGCCGCAATTTCGTTCACGTTTACTTTGACGTTTTTGGATCGAAGGCTGATCCTGGTAAGCTCCGGCTCAAGCTCTTCGAACAGGCATGCAACCTGGACGGGTTCAATATCACGAATGTGATCGATCAATCCCTCTGAATCGCTGGTGTCTGCTCCTGTGCGGGTGAAGTCGGCTTTCCTCAACCAGAAATAGGCAATCTGGTCGTCATCCGTCAGTCGAAACTTATTATACAAATGCTTCAACAGGCGAACACGCGAAAGAGGATATGATTGATAAACCTCATCGCAAATCTTGGCCAGGTTGGCTCCACGTTTAACCAGCTCCCCGGCGACGTTGTAGGTGCTTGGCAAAGTGCTGGGGTATTGGAACGAACCAGTATCCGTGGACACCGCCGTAAATAAACAATCAGCTATTTGCGGAGTGATCGGCCAGTTGGCTGACTTGAGGAGCTTGAAAATGATCTCGCCACTCGAAGGTTCCCTGGCGGAAATCCAGTTGATATCCGCATAGCGGGTATTGCTCTGGTGATGATCAATATTAATGAAAAGTTTGCGTTTGCCAATACAGTCGCCCACTTTGCCAAGCCGTTCAAAACTGGCGGCGTCCGTGGCGATGACGCAATCAAACTCCATGCCGGGTCGGGGACGCTGAACAATCTTTTCAGGATCCAGGAAGGCAAGCTTGGCAGGAACGATGTCCTCATTCCAACACCAAACTTTTTTGCCCTCGTTTAAGAGGGCAAGCGTGAGGCCGAGTTGAGAACCAATGCAATCACCATCCGGACGAATGTGACCGACAACACAAAAGGTACGACTTTCGCGAATCCCTTCCAGGATGCGATCAATGATTTTCGGGCGTTGTTTCATTATTAGGGCCGGATTTTTCCAGTTCGTCAATGATTTGAAGCACTTTGTTCCCTTCAGCAATTGATTCATCGAGTACGAATCGGAGTGTGGGAGTATACTTCAAAATGACAGCCTGGCCTACCAGGCCCTGAATGCGTTTACGATGATGGTTGAGCTGCGCGAACCCTTTTTTCTTCTGCTGATCAGTGCCGAGAATGCCGATAAACACAGTGGCGGAATGCAGATCGCTGCTTACTCCCACCTCATTTACCGTGATCAAGCCACTCTCACCCACGGGAATCTCCCGGCGAATCACTTCGCCGATTTCCCGCTTTAATAGCTCGCGCACCCGTTGAAGTCTGAGCGAAGGCATAAGAAAACTCCTGAAAAAAATTAGAGTTTCTGAGTGGTCTTCTCGACCGTGTAACACTCAATCGTATCACCGATTTGAAAGTCCCCGAAACCATCGAGTCGAATGCCGCATTCCATGCCGGCGCGCACTTCATTCACTTCGTCCTGGAACCGGCGCAACGATTGGGTAACGCCTTCGAAGATTAATCCCTTGCGGCGCATCACGCGCACTTTCCCACGAACAATGCGTCCGTTGGTGATCATGCAGCCAGCAACCGGAATTCCTTTGGAAAGTTCGAAGATTTTCCGCACTTCAGCCGTTCCAACGACAACATCCTTGTAAAGAGGATCCAACAGACCGGCCATGGATTCCTTCACCTGATCGATAAGTTCGTAGATGATCGCGTAAAGCTTGATCTGAACGCCTTCGCGTTTCGCCTCATCGGATACACCATTATCAATACGGGTATGGAAACCGAGAATTACAGCGTTTGAAGCTGAGGCCAGAGCGACATCCGATTCGGTAATCGTGCCAACCGCGCTATGAATGACTTCGAGGCTGACTTTATCAGATTCAATTTTCTTTAATGCTTCGACGATGGCTTCAACCGAGCCTTGAGTGTCAGCCTTGACCACGAGCTTCAACACCTTCGCACTGGTTGAAGACATGGTGGCGAAAAGATTTTCCAAGGTGACCTTGGCGCGTGCTTCCTGCCCCATGGCTCTGGCTTCCATCGTGCGCTTTTCAGCAATATCACGAGCTTCCTTCTCGTTCTCCTCAACGGTAAATTCCAGTCCAGCTTCAGGAACGCCATTTAAACCGAGCAACTTGACAGCTACAGAAGGACCTGCCTCCTTGAGACGTTTATTTTCCTCATTAATTAGAGCGCGAACCTTGCCATAGAAGGGACCGCAAATAACCACATCTCCCAAGTGCAATGTGCCTTTACGTACCAACACAGTTGCCGTGGGACCGCCAGGTTCCAAACCGGATTCAATAACGTTGCCTTTGGCGCGACGATCTGGATTCGCCTTAAGCTCCATGATTTCAGCCTGGAGCAAAATGGCTTCCAACAACTTGTCCACGCCCTGCTTGGTGATGGCGGAAACATCCACGAACAGGGTCTTGCCACCCCATTCTTCACATACCAGGCCTTTTTCCTGCAATTGCTGGCGAACCCTCATTGGATTCGCATTAGGATGATCAACCTTGTTCACCGCCACCATGATTTCCGCTTTGGCTGCTTGAGCATGACTCAAGGCTTCCAGTGTCTGCGGCATTACGCCATCATTGGCAGCCACGACCAACACCACAATGTCAGTCACATTTGCACCGCGTGCCCGCATCGCGCTGAACGCGGCGTGACCCGGAGTGTCCAGGAAGGTGATCTGTTGCAGTTCGTTCTTCCGCTCAGGGTGTGGGAATGAAATTGTATAAGCACCAATGTGCTGCGTTATGCCACCAGCCTCACCCGCCACAACGTCAGACTTTCGAATCACGTCCAGCAAAGTAGTCTTGCCATGGTCCACGTGACCCATGATCGTTACAACTGGAGCGCGCGGCTTCAACTGCTCCGGCTTGTCCTCGATGTCGACTTCGATTTTCTTTATCGGGGCATGAATAATGCCGCTGCCACGTTCGCGTTTTTCAACTTCAAAACGATAACCGTACTTGGCACAAATTCTCTGGGCGACAGATTCATCAATCGCTTGATTAACGTTCGCAAAAACGCCCAATTCCATCAGGTCGGCAATCAACTTGAACGGCTTTAATTTAAGCTGTTCCGCCAACTCACGCACCACGATCGGTGGTTTTACCGAAATGACCTGAGCATTGTCCGGCGTTACGAATCTGGGCCCGCTTGGAGCGGCAGGTTTCGCCGGTTCATTGCGGTTACCGAAACCAGGCCTGCCTCCAGGCGCTTGTGGGCGTCCTCCATGAGGAGCACCGAAACCAGGCCGTGCATTTCGATTGTCAGGCCGGTTGCCACCACGGGAAAAATCTGGACGATTTCCGCCTGGCTGCTGGCCAGGACGGCTGGGTGGCAGCTTTGCTGAGCCGACCTTCTCGGCGGTCCTGGGAGCTGGTTTCGAAGGCAGCTGGATAAAGCCGACCTTATCACCTACCTGAGGTCCCGCAGGACGCGCTGGAGGGGCAGGCGGTGGCGGAGGTGTGGCCGCAATGGGTGTTGCAGGAGCAACGGGGACTTCAGGCTTGGGAGCAGGAGCCACTGGCGCTGCTTCAACTTTCGGAGTCTCTTCGACGACAGGCGCCGGCTTCACTTCGGCCACGATAACCTGCGGAGCTTCTTTTACGGGCTCAGGGGCTTTCACTTCCACTGGAGCTTCCTCTACAATTGGGGCAGGGGACACAATCGGTGCTTTGACTTCTTGTTCGTGCACTGGAGCCGCCGGTGCAGGCACCTTGGCCTCAACCAAAGGAGCAGGCTCAATGACAGGGGCTGGAGCTGGCGGTGCCGTGACGATCAAAATCTTTTCGGGTTCAGCGGGTGGCGCTGGAGGGGCTGCTGTCGCTACGGGTTTTCCACCCGATAGCTCTTGTTCAAGATATTCAGCGGTGATCTTATCAAGCGAACTGGAAGGGACCTTGGCGGCAGTAATGCCCAACTCTCGTGCCTTGGCTAGAACTTCCTTGTTCTCCAAGCCGAGCTTCTTTGAAATGTCGTAAATACGAACGGGCATAATTTATTTTATCTCTAACTTCTGGCCGGTATTGCCACAAAGCATTCATACGCTAGTAGCTTAACATAAGACCATTTTTGGTGCCAGCCATGGTGATTAACCTGCTGAGTCTTCACCCAATTTTAATCTGTGCCGCGCGGCTTCTGCCTTTGCAGCTTCCAAAATGGCGGCCGCCTGGTCGCCAATTTGCGGTATTCCAGACAGATCACTAATATCCGCCTGCAACAAATCTTCCAATCGCGTCAAACCTTGATGAACCAGAGTGTCAGCCTGCTCCTGTGTAATCCCAGGAATCGCTGCCAAAGTCTTCACCGCCTCCGCGACCTTCTCTTCAAATCCCATCCGGTGCACTACTTCGGGCTCAATGTCCACCTGCCAACCGGTCAGCTTCGATGATAACCGCGCATTCTGACCGCGCTTGCCGATCGCCAGCGAAAGCTGGTCCTCGCCCACCACGATCTTCACCCGCTTGTTGGCTTCATCGACTTCAAAAGTCTTCAACTGCGCCGGAGCCAAGGCATTTGTTAGGAAGCCCTTGATATTAGGCTCCCAACGAATGATATCCACCTTCTCATTGTTCAATTCGCGAACAATGTTCTTCACCCGTTGACCACGCAATCCAACGCATGCACCCACGGGATCAACTTTTTCGTCACGCGTATAAACCGCCAGCTTCGTGCGGAAACCAGGTTCACGGGCAATGCCCTTGATCTCGATCGTGCCATCATTGATTTCCGAAACTTCCAACTGGAACAACTTGATCACAAACCGCGGATCAGCACGGGACAGGATGATCTCAGGTCCATGCGGACCATTTTCCACGGCCTTGACGTAACAACGAATCCGTTCGCCAATCTGATATTCCTCAGTTGGTACACGCTCCCGGTTGGGGAGCAAAGCTTCATACTTGCCTAAATCCACACTGACATCCGATCGATCAAACCGGCGCACGACGCCGCTGATGATATCACCAACACGATCCTTGAACTCCGTAAAAATCAATTGCTTCTCCGCACGGCGAATGTGTTGCATCAACGACTGCTTCGCATATTGTGAGGCAATACGTCCGAACCCGGCTGGCGTCACTTCCACTTCCACTTCCTCGCCCAATTGCGCGTCCGGCTTTATTTTCTTCGCATCCGGCAGGGAGATATGATCATGCTTCGAAACCACTTTCTCCGAAACAATCAACTTCGCAAAAGCCTTGATATCACCCGACTTCGGGTCAATGATGCAGCGCAACTCACGGGCCGGCCCGACCGCCTTCTTGGCAGCAGACAACAGGGATTCCTCCACGGCAGAAATGAGCACCTGACGGCTTATGCCCTTTTCCCGTTCCCAGAATTCCAATACTGTTAAAAAATCTGCATTCATAAGATCTTGCCCGGCACCCCTTGCGGGGAATAAAAAAGTCGGCAGATTTGATTCTTCCGACTTTGGCGCGCTGGTCTAACCAGCAAACTTTACCGTTCTGTTCAGAGTAATTTCCGTTTCAAAGGACGTCAAGTTCACAATTCCCGACACAAAAAACCACGAGCCGGTTGTTTACCAAAGTTTTAACCGGACCGAACTCACTGACGATTGCCCGTCCTCTCGTAGTGCATACTATACTCTTACTACTCCTTGTGGCAAGTCTCTTTACTTTAATTAACTTGGAAAGAACCTGACAGCCGATAACTGCTGTGAGCTGCCGTTAACACCCATTTTCATCTTTCATTCAAAATGGAATGTTTTTACCTTCCGATACCTTCCGATACCTTCCGATACCTTCCGATACCTTCCGATACCTTCCGATACCTTCCAACATTTCCTTTCAAAGTAGGAAATTTGACAATCGTAATTCCCTGGGCCTTCATCCGCCTTCCGAATGCATCTGTGCAAGTCGCGCT